>CAYODC010000126.1:0-5605 GCA_964402575.1 uncultured Verrucomicrobiota bacterium | reverse complement strand
TCACCGGCGAGGCTTGACTCCGGTTCCGCCCAGGGGCCGTTGCCTCCGCACCCGGACAGTGTTGGCCTCCCGCGGGATCGGATCTCAGCCTGGCATCCGCGCCACGCCCGCCCCTCGGTTTCGTAACTGGAAAACCATCGTGACCCCACCCGTCCCCCCATCGATCTCCCCAGATCGACGGGAGCACCGGGGGGAGCCCTCCCGCCCAGAATACAAAAAGCCCCGAAACAAACGTTTCGGGGCGTCAGCCGAGTTGGGCTGGAATCTTAGAGCTTGTAGCCGGCGGAAATGCCGATCATGTGCGCTTCGCCATCCTTGAATTCGCCGGGCAGCACCCCGTCTTCCGGACGGGCCGCAATGTCACGGCCGTCGATCAGCAGCAGCGTATAAGCCAGGTCGCAGAAGAAGTCGCCCTTCTTGTAGCCTACGCCCAGCGAGACCAGGTGGCGGTCGTTGGCCGGCACGATGTAGTCGGCATGCGCATCCGGATCGGGCGTCATGTCGCGGATGTAGCCCGCGCGCAGGGCCCAGGTTTCATCCAACGCGTATTCGGCGCCGATCTGGTAGCGAAACACGTCGTCCCAGTCCTTCTGCGCCACGCTCCGGGGCACTTTGCCCAGCAGCGCCGGCTCGAAATCGATGGCCAACTGGTCGTACGAGCTCCACATCGTGTAGACAACGCCGGCGTTGATCGTCAGCTTCTCCGTCGCCTTCACCGAGGTCCCGAAGCGCACGATGGCCGGGGTCGTGATGTCGCCCGAACCTTCGCCCGAACCCACCGTGGCCAGCGGGGACTTGACGGTGTAGTCGCCCTCGACCTCCTGGTCAATCTCGCTCTCGAAAGCCAGACCGAACGCAATCCGGTCCGTGGCCTGGTAGAACGCGCCGAGGTTGTAGCCCACGCCCCAGCTGTCGCCCTTCATGTTCATCTGCAAGTCCGGCTCCACAAAGGGCGTCCCGGTCGGAACAGCCTTGAAGAGCTCGAACTCGAACCATTCCGCGCGCACTCCGGCGGCCAGCGACAGGTTGTCCAGAACCTTGAACGCCACGGAAGGATTGATATCGATGCTCTGAATGGTGGCTTCCTGGCAGTTGTAGCGGCCGGCCCAGTCATCCTCGAATTCGATGCCCAGCCCATACCGGCTGTAGGTGCCCAATCCCGCCCAGATCTTGTCATTGACCTGGTGGGTCACATAGGCGTGCGGAGGCGTCCACCAGTGGCTTTTGGCATAGTGGTCCGCGGCGCCGGCCGGGGTCACCGTCCGAACCGTCTGGCTCGGGCGGATCAAGGTCGTGCCCGCCTCGATCTGGGTGCCTTCCAGCTCGGTCATGCCTGCGATGTTGTTGTACATCACGGACGGCGAAGCCGGATCCGCCGTGACTTCCGTGCCCATGGCATTGCCCCGGGCGCTGCCTTCGTAGATGCCAAATCCCGCGCCCATCGCGGACGGCGCGGCCAACGCGGCCGCGACGCAAATCGTCCCGGCCATCAGTTTCGTGTGTTTCATGCTTTGTATTGTTCCTTTTGTATCTTACAGCGGCCGAAAAATGGACGGAAGGACATCCGCCGCTTCCCCGGCCGGTTAATCCCTCTTTTCCTGCGGAGGAAAAGAAGCCGATGGGTGGATTGGACCGGAATACGTTTTTATTGGCAAGCCCTTTTCCGGTCTTTTTGCGGGGACGCAAGTCCAGCGGAAGGCCTGGACCGGCCGGCCTCGGCGCGGATTAGAGTAGCGGAGAAAGATGCCGCCGCAGGTCCGTCGCCACGTCCATGCCTTCGTAGCGGGCCAGACGCTGGCGCTGGCCTTCCAGCAGGGCCCTGCGCAAGATCTCGTCTTCGGCCACGCGCCCGATCACTTCGGCGATCAGGTCGTAGCGCTTTTCGCTCACCAGCACCCCCGCCCCGTCCAGCGTCTCGGGCACCGCCCCGGCGGCATAAGCCACCACCGGAAGCTGGTGCGTCATGGCTTCCAGCAGCGGAATGCAGAACCCCTCGTGCTCGCTCATGCACAGGAATACCCGCGACACCTCGTAAAAGGCGTTCAGTTCGTCCTGCCCCACCGTGCCCACCATCTCCACGTTCTTCAACTGCAGCTCGCGCGAACGCGTCAGCAGCAGGGCGTGATATTGCTCCATCCCCGCATGCGAACCCACATGGATCAACCGGGAGGCCGGCTGTACATAGCGCTGGAAATAGTAGAACGCGTTCAGCAGGTCCTCGATCTTCTTGTTCGGCGCACACCGGCCCACGAACAGGATGTTGACCATTCCATCCCGGAACTTCCGCAATATGCGCCGGTCCGGTCGCGCCCGCAGCATCGTGAAATCCAGCACCAGCGGCAGCACCTGCGGATCCGCATGCCCCATCGCCGCGATCTCCTCCGCATTGAACCGGCTGTCGGCCATCACCACTTCGGCCTTCCCCGCCAACGCCCGGGCCTGCTCCCGCCCGCGCGCCAGCAGGTGCGCGGTCTGCTCCTGCACCCCGCGGAAATACTCCGGCGGCGTGATGTTGTGGTACAAAATCGCCTTGCGCCCCGCCAGCCCCGCAAACAGATCGTTGACATCGGACCCGATCGACAGATGCAGCAGCACCACGTCCTTCGGGCGGAATTCCTCCCGGCACGCCGCCAGGTCCCGGGCTTCGCCCCGCAGTTCCGGCAGGATGCGCTTCTGCTCGGAATACACATTCGATTCGTAGCCCCATGACCGGAACAGCGCACGCATCGCCCGTACTTCGTTGCTGATGGCGTCGCCGTTGGCATAGCCCGCCACAATCTGATGGATCGCGCGCATGTCCTGCCCTTCCGGTGGAAGCCCATCCTCCGCCCCCGCCGCCCGGCGGGGGCAGCGGCGGCCGATTCCCTCCGGCCCTAGACGGCCTTGAAGCAGAGGGTCGCGTTGTGGCCGCCGAACCCGAGCGAGTTGTTCAGGCAGGCCCGGATCGTGGCCTGGCGGGCTTCGTTGGGCACGTAGTCCAGGTCGCACTCCGGATCGGGCGTCGTGTAGTTGATCGTCGGGGGCATCACGCCGTTGCGGATCGCCAGGGCGCAAACGACCGATTCCACGCCGCCGGCGGCACCCAGCATGTGACCGGTCATGCCCTTGGTGGAGCTGACGGCGATCTGGCGCGCGCGCGTCTCGCCCAGCGCCAGCTTGATGGCCCGCGTCTCGCCCGAATCGTTGAGCGGCGTGCTCGTGCCGTGGGCATTCACATAATCGATGTCGTCCGGCGTGAGCCCGGCGTCTTCCATCGCCAGCTGCATGCCGCGCGCGGGCCCTTCCGACGTCGCATCGGGGGCGGTGATGTGATAGGCATCGCCCGTGCAGCCGAATCCGGCCAGCTCGCAGTAGATCTTCGCGCCGCGCGCCTTGGCGTGCTCGTATTCCTCGATGACCAGCATGCCGGCGCCCTCGGCCATGACGAAACCGTCGCGGTCCTTGTCGAACGGACGGCTCGACGTCTGGGGATCGTCGTTGCGCGTGCTCAGCGCGCGCATGGCGTTGAAGCCGCCGACGCCCAGCTCGCAGATCGCCCCCTCCGCGCCGCCGGCGATGAAGGCTTCCGCCTTGCCGGCGCGGATCAGTGTCAGCGCCTCGCCCAGACAGTGCGTCCCCGACGCGCAAGCCGTCACCACGGCGAAATTGGGCCCCTTCAACCCGTGGTTGATCGAAATCAGCCCCGGCAGGATGTTGGTGATCATCTGGGGAATCATGAACGGCGAAAACCGTCCCGGGCCGCGCGAGCGCAGCACGTCCATCTGGGCCTGCAGGATCTGCAGCCCGCCCACGCCGGAAGCGGCGATCACGCCAATGCGGCGGGGATCCTCCTTCGCCATGTCCAGGCCGGAATCGGCAAACGCCAGCTTCGCGGCCGCCACGCCGTAATGGCAGAACGGATCCATCCGGCGGGCTTCCTTCTTCGGCACGAATTCCTCGAGGTTGAATCCCTTGACCTGGCCGGCAATCTTCGTGTCGAACGCCGACGCATCAAAATAGGTGATCGGTCCGATCCCGCATTCGCCGGCCTGGATCGCCGCCCAGAAGGAATCCACCGTGCAGCCCAAGGGGCTGACCACACCCAAACCTGTCACGACTACGCGTCTTGCTTCCGCCATGGTACGCCATCCGATCTGTATCTCATGCCTGAACAAACGGGCCGAGCCTGCACCGCAATCGCGAGCGGGTCCCGGCCCCGATTCCTCCATCCCAAGCGGGACGGGTGACTACTTGTCGAATCCCTTTTCCTTGAGATAGGAAACCACCGCGCCGACGGTCGTCAGCTTCTCGGCATCCTCGTCCGGAATCTCCGCCCCGAATTCCTCTTCAAAGGCCATGACCAGCTCGACGGTGTCCAGGGAATCCGCGCCCAGATCCTCGATGAAAGAGGCTTCGGCCGTCACCTGGTCCTTGTTCACGCCCAGCTGTTCGACGATGATATCTTTGACTTTGTCTTCAAGAGCCATTGTGTTTTCTCCGTTGTTTGTTGTTATTTTCTACATCACCACACCATGCCGCCGCAAACCGCCAGAGTCTGGCCATTCACATAGGCAGCCTGGTCGCTCGACAGGAACGCGACGGCCTTCGCCACGTCTTCCGGCTCGCCAAATCGTCCCAGCGGAACCATCTTGAGCATGGACTCCTTGACCGGGTCCGGCAGCTTGTCGGTCATCGCCGTATGGATAAAGCCCGGGGCCACGGCATTGACCCGGATGTTCCGGCTGCCGAGCTCCTTGGCCGTGGTCTTGGTCAGCGCGATCAGGCCGGCCTTGGACGCGGTATAGTTGGCCTGGCCCGCGTTGCCCATGATGCCCACGACGCTGGCAATGTTGACAATGGCGCCCGCGCGCTGCTTGACCATGTGCTTCACGACGGCCTTCGTCATCAGGAAGGCACCCTTGAGATTCACGTTGAGCACCGCGTCCCAGTCTTCCTCGCTCATGCGCAGCAGCAGCGTGTCACGCGTAATGCCGGCGTTGTTGACCAGTACGTCGATGCGCCCGAAATCGGCGGCGACCTTGGCCACGGCCTCCCCCACGGCGGCGCCATGGGAAACGTCCACCGCGTAGTTCTCCGCCCGGCGGCCCAGTGCCCGGACCTTGGCGGCCGTGTCCTCGAGCCATTCCACCTTCACGTCGCACAGCGCCAGATCGGCCCCGTCGGAGGCCAGTTGCAGGGCAATGGCCTGGCCGATGCCGCGGGCGGCGCCCGTCACCAGCGCGATTTTGTTTTCCAATGGCTTCATCTTTCCGGTCTTTCTAGTGTCAGTGGATCAGTTTGGCCGCGTCCCGGGCCCCCGCCAAGTCAAAAATGCCGTGGACCTCCGCCCCGGCCGCCATCCGCTTGGCCAGTCCGGCCAGCACGGTGCCCGGTCCGCACTCGAACGCCTGGGTCATTCCCGCCGCAACCATGCTGGCATAGCTCTCCGTCCAGCGCACCGAGGAAACGACCTGCTCGACCATGCGGCGGCGAATCTCCTCGGGCGCGCCGTGCGGCTGACCGGTCACGTTGGACCAGACCGGACACGTCGGGGCGCGGAACTCCACATCCTTCAGGAAATCGGCCAGGCGGTCCGCCGCCGGCTGCATCAGGGACGAATGGAACG
>CAYODC010000125.1:0-6529 GCA_964402575.1 uncultured Verrucomicrobiota bacterium | reverse complement strand
AACGGAGGCTGGGGCGATGAGCTATGGCGACATCTATCGCGGCAAGCGCGTGTGGTTGACGGGCGACACGGGGTTCAAGGGATCGTGGCTGGCGTTTTGGCTGCATCGGCTGGGGGCGGAGGTGCGGGGAATCGGGCTGGAGCCCGAAACGGACGAAGGTCCGTTTGTGCGCGCGGAATTGCCGGCCTTGATTCGCCACGAGACGACGGACATCCGCGATCCGGAGCGCATGGCGGCGCTGGCGCGCGAATTCGCGCCGCAGGTTGTGTTCCACTTGGCGGCGCAGGCGCTGGTGCGGCGGTCATACGCCGAGCCGGTCGAGACATTTGATACGAATGTGCGCGGGACGGCGTCCGTGCTGGATGCCGTTCGCCGGGCCGGGATCCCTTGCGCAGTGGTGGTGGTGACCAGCGACAAGTGCTATGAGAACCGCGAGGAGGATTACGCCTATCGCGAGGGCGATCCGATGGGGGGGCACGATCCCTACAGTGCCTCGAAGGGGTGCGAAGAGCTGGTGGCGGCATCCTACCGCAGCGCGTTCTTTGCGCCGGGCGGCCAGGTGCAATTGGCCACGGCCCGCGCCGGCAATGTCATCGGGCCGGGCGATTGGGCGGCGGACCGCATTGTTCCCGATGCCGTGCGGGCGATCCGCGCGGGGCGGAAGCTGTCCGTGCGCAACCCGCGCGCGGTGCGGCCGTGGCAGCACGTGCTGGAGCCGCTGGGCGGCTACCTGCGGCTGGGCCAGGCCTTGCTGGAGGAGGGGGCGTCCGTGTCCGAAGCCTGGAACTTCGGGCCGGACCCCGCCAGCGCGCGCACGGTCGGGGATTTGGCCGACCGGTTCTGCCAGGCGTGGGGCCCGGGCGCGGCCTGGCAGGCCGAGCCGAATCCCGCTCATCCGCACGAGGCGCATCTGCTGCAGTTGAACATCGCAAAAGCCGGCGCGCGCCTCGGGTGGCGGCCGAAGTGGGATTTCGAGACGACCGTTCGCCGCACCGCCGCGGGTTATCGGTCGATGCTGGAGGCGCCGGATGCCGATGCCGTGCGGAGTTTCCTGGACGCCGAAATCGCGGCGTACGAGATGGCAGGATGAACGGAAAATATCCCGCAGAGGCGCGGAGGCACAGAGGATGACAGAAAACGAGATCGGGACGCGAATCATCGAAGCCGCGATTGCCGTTCACCGGGCGCTGGGGCCAGGGCTGTTGGAAACCGTGTACGAGGTCGTGCTGGCCCGGGAACTGGAAGAACGTGGGTTGCATGTTCAGCGCCAAGTGGCCGTGCCGATTTCCTACAAAGACATCCGCTTTGACGAAGGCTTTCGGGCGGACATGATTGTCGAGGGCAAGGTGATTCTCGAACTCAAGTCCGTTGAAAAGGTGACGGGAGCGCACAAGAAGCAGGTGCAGACGTATTTGAAATTAACTGGCTGCAAACTTGGATACCTGTTGAATTTTGGCGAGGAGGTCATGAGGTCAGGCATCACCCGCTGCGTGAATGGCCTCGAACAAGAACCCCTCTGCGCCTCTGCGGGATCATGATTCTGTTTGATACAAACGGGTGCCGAGAAGAATGGAGCGAATGACATGCAGAACAAAGACATTCCGATCATGATCCTGGCCGGCGGCCGCGGCACGCGCCTCATGGAGGAAACCCGCGAGATCCCGAAACCGATGGTCACCATCGGAGGCAAGCCGATCCTGCTGCACCTGATGCAGTACTACAGCCGGTTCGGCTTCCGGAAATTCATCGTCTGCCTCGGCTACAAGGGGGAGCTCATCAAGGAATACTTCCTGAACGTGCGCGAGCGCACGTCGTCCGTTCGGCTGCATGCGGGCGGCAAGGTCGAGTACGAGACCGGTCCGGCCGGCGAGTGGGACATCGTGCTGGCCGAAACCGGCGAGCACAGCTTGACCGCCCAGCGCATCCAGCGCGCGGCGAAATACGTCGAGGCGCCGATCTTCGGCCTGACCTACGGCGATGGCCTGAGCGACGTCGATCTGAGCGCGGAGCTGGCCTTCCACCGCGCGCATGGCCAAATCGGGACCATGACGGCCGTCCATCCGCCTTCCCGGTTCGGCATGATGGAATTGGCGCCCGATGGCAAGGTGCGGGCTTTCCGCGAAAAAGAGAAACTGCAAAACGACTATATCAACGGCGGGTTCTTCTTCTTCCAGCGCGAATTCATCGCGCGCCTGCCGGCCAATGCAAACCAGAGCCTCGAGGCCGAGCCGCTGACGAAACTGGCGGCCGATGGAGAATTGTTCGCCTATCGCCACGAAGGGTTCTGGGGGTGCATGGACACGATGCGCGACCGCGAGAACCTCGAGAAGATCTACGAATCGGGCAACGCCCCCTGGGCCGGGTGAACTTTTCCACACCGTGGAAAAAACTTTTCCATAGCGTGGAAAAAACGCCAAAATTTTATCCATGCCGTGGAAAACATTCCCATGAGCGATAAGAATCCAATCCATCCATCGCAGATCGTGGTCACCGGCGCGGCGGGGTTCATCGGACGGCGGGTGGTGGCGCGGTTGGCGGCAAGGGGGGTGCGGGTGCTGGCGGTGGATCGGGCGCCGTTTCCCGCGGCGTTGCCGGGAGGGGTGGATTATCGGTGCGGGGATTTTGAGAAGGATTTCGTCGAGGCCGCGGAAGGGTGTGGCCTGATCCATCTGGCGTGGGAGATGGACCGGAAGAACGCGGCGGCGCAGGCGGCTTCCGTGGCGGGCTTCCGGAGGTTGCTGGAGCTGGGCGGGTGGTCCGGGGTGGTGGGGCTGGGGAGCGCGGAGGAATATGGGGAGCTGGAGGGGGAATTGAGCGAGGAGATGGCGCCGGGGCGGCGCCTGTCGCCGTATGGGCGGGCGAAGCACGAGGCGTGCTGCGCGCTGGAGACCTGGTCGCGCGGGGCGTCGGGGCGTCGCGCGTTGTGGCTGAGGCCGTTCGTGGTGTATGGGCCGGGGCAGGGCGGGAACATGGTCATTCCCTACGCGGTGCATTGCGCGGCGGCGCGTCAGAAGGCGGAACTCACGGAGGGGCTTCAGCGGCGCGATTTCATCCATGTGGACGACGTCGCCGACGGGATTGCGCAGTTGGCGCTTTGCCGGACGGATGCGAACGGATCCTTCGCGGCGTGCAATCTGGGACGGGGCGAGCCCGTGCGGGTACGCGATGTGCTGGAGAGGATCGCGGAGAGAATGGATGCCAGGCAATGGTTCCGGTTCGGGGCGCGGTCCCTGCGGCCGAACGAGCCGCAAGAACAGTATGCGGAGGTGCTGGCGGCGAAGATGCGGGGGTGGCGGGCGCAGATTCCGTGGGAGCAGGGCATCGATGACTTGTGCCGGGAACTGGGAAAGGAACACCGCGGATGAACACGGATGGACACGGAGCGGCGGGGGGGGGGCAGCCTCGCAATGTCGTCGTGCTGGGCGCGGGATTGGCGGGACTGGGCTTTGCCCGGCATTGTCCGGGCGCGCGGGTGTTCGAGGCGGAGGCGGCGCCGGGGGGATACGCGCGATCGCACGAGTTCGCGGGGGCCTGGTTCGACCAGGGCGCGCACATCTGTCATTCGCAGGACGAGGCGTGGCTGAGCCACGTTGGTGCGGCGGGGCCGCTGCACGAGATGTCGAAGAGCGTGGTCCTGAACCACAAGGCGGGGCGGTGGTTCGCGTATCCCGTTCAGAACCATCTGGCCGACCTTCCCCCGGAACAGCGCGATGCGGCGCTGGAGGGTTTTTTGTCGGCGCAGGAGAAATATCGCGGCCTGGAACCGAAGAACTACGAGGAATGGTGCCGGTTCCAGTACGGCGATTATCTTCTGGAGAACTTCTACCGCCTCTACACGGCGAAATACTGGCACGTGCCGATGGCGGAACTGGCGACGGATTGGCTGGGGGGGCGCCTGCTGCCGTCGCAGGTGGAGAACATTCTGGCGGGCGCGAAAGGTCAACAGGAGGAAAAGCAGGCGGTGTTCCGCATGTTCCGGTATCCCCGGGCGGGGGGATTCGAGGCGTTGATTGCGCCGCTGTACCGGGGAGTGGATCTCCGGCTGAACCGGCGGGCGGTCGGGGTGGATGCCGCGCGCCGACGCTTGACATTCCAGGACGGGCCGGAGGAGGGCTACGACGCGCTGGTGTCCACGATCCCGTTGCCGGCGCTGGTGGGCATGATTCCGGACGCCCCGGCGGATGTTCGTGAAGCGGCCGGCCGCCTGCGTGCCTTGCGGCACCATTGCGTGAATTTCGTCGTGAACCGGGAGCGCCTTGGCCCCGCCCACTGGTTTTATGTGTACGATCCGGAAATCGCCGTGTCTCGCGTGTCCTTTCCGTTTTCTCTGTCTGGGCAAATGGAGGGCCGGACGGCGGTCCAGGCCGAGATTTTCCTGCCCGCCGGGGCGCGGCCGGACCCAGATAGCCTTCGGGACCGGGCGTTGGCCGACCTGGGGCGGATTCTGGATTTTGCGCCGGGGGAGGTGGCGGAGGCGGAGATTTGTGGCTATCCGAGTTCCTACGTGGTGTCCGACCTGCACCGCGCTGCCGCGGTGGGGCATGTCCGGGACTGGCTTTGCGGGCGGGGGATTGAAACGACCGGTTTGTTCGGGGAATGGCGGTATGTCTGGTCCGACCGCGCATATGCGGGCGGGCGGGCGTTGGCGGAGGCGATGGAGTTGCGGGCATGAAGGTATCCTTTCTGGTGCCAGACCTGGGATGGCCGATTGTCGGCATCGCCGCACGCATGGCCCGCTATCTGGCGGGCGTGCATGAAGTGGAAATCGTGGGTCCCAGCCTGTGGGGCGGGGCGAACCCGATGTACGCCGGGGAATTCGAATATCGGCGGGTCGACTGTCCCCGGATCTATCGCTTTCCGGAATACGCCGGCGAAATGCGCAAGTTGTCGCGGGCCCTGCAGGGCGATGTGGTGATTGCCATGAAGGCGTTCGGGGGCACGGTGCCGGCGGCGCTGCTGGCCAAGCGCGAGCGCGGGTGCCGGGTGGTGGCCTATCTGGATGAATGGGATGGGGCGGTGGCGGCTTCGTGGGGGAGGCGCGAGCGCCTGAAGCACTGGATCCGCGACGGGGTGCATCCGTGCAACAACGTGTATGTGCCGCGGGTCGAGCGCCGGCTGCCGGAGTGCGATCTGCGGCTGGTGAGCACGCGATTTCTCCAACGGAAGTTTGACGGCACCCTTTTCCACATCGGGGTGGATACGGACCGGTTTCAGCCGCAGCCGCCGGATGAGGTCGAGGCGCTGAAGCGAAGCCTCGGCCTGGAAGGACTGAAGCTGGTCGTGTTTGGGGGTGTTGTCCGTCCCCACAAAGGGGTCGAGGAATTCGCCCGGGCCTTGGTGGGATTGGGGCGGAGGGATGTGCGGCTGGTGATCTTGGGCCCGATGAACGAGCACGTGCAGGATTTGCTGAGGCACCCCGACTTCGGAAAGTGGATCCACTGTCCGGCCGTCGATGCCGGGGCCGTTCGGGCCATCCATGAGCAGATGCCCCGGTATTTGGCGATGGGAGATGTGTTGATCGTTCCCCTGGCCGACTCTCTGATGGCGCGAAGCCAGATGCCCTGCAAGGTGTTTGAAGCGATGGCGATGGAGAAGCCCATCGTGGCCAGCGCGGTTTCCGATCTTCCGGAAGTGCTGGATGGGTGTGGGCTGTTGGTGCCTGCCGGCAGCGTGGAGTCGATCGCGGCAGCCTTGAACAAGGTGCTGGAGAATCCCGCCGAGTTCCGGGAACCGGCAGAAGAGGCGCGCCGGCGTTGCCTGGCGCGCTACGGTGCGGAGGTAAGCCGCCAAGCGTTGCGGCAGGCATTGGAGACATTGAACTGACAAGGGGGCGTGGGCACATTCGGGTTTTGCTGGACGGAAAAAAGGGGGGGAGGTAGCATGGCGGGCTATGGAATTGTTGGTTGACAGGGCGAAAGGCTATGGCGGCAGCGTGGTGCTGCCGGAGGGACAGGATCCGCGCGTGATGAAGGCGGCGGCGGAGATCGCGCGGCTGGGGTTTGCGCGCGTGTCCGTGCTGGCGACCCCGGCCGAGGCCCAGCAGGCCTGCGCGGCGGCGGGGGTGATTCCGTCGGGATTCGAGATCATTGATCCGGCGGCGCCGCCGTGTTTCGAAGAGTTGGTGGCGGCTTATCACCGCAAGCGGGCCTCCAAGGGCCTGACCGAAGACCAAGCGCGCCAGGCGATGAAGAACCGGCTGTACGTGGGCGCGATCATGATCGAGACGGGGTATGCCTCGGGCATGGTGGCCGGCAGCATTGCGTCGACCCCGGACATGCTGCGGGCGGCGTTCCACTGCGTGGGGACGGCGCCGGGCATCAAGGCCGCCAGCAGTTGCTTCCTGCTGCGCTTGAAGACGCCGACGATCGCCGGCGAGAGCACGCTGTTGTTCGCGGATTGCGGGGTGAACCCGAATCCGACGGCGGAGCAGCTCGCGGAGATCGCGATGTCGACGGCGCAGTCGCATCGGGCGCTGGTCGGGACGGTGCCCCGCGTGGCGATGCTGAGCTTTTCGACGCGCGGCAGCGCC
>CAYODC010000124.1:0-6555 GCA_964402575.1 uncultured Verrucomicrobiota bacterium | reverse complement strand
AATGGCTGGCCGCGAAAACCGTGTCAATGAGGACATAGGCCGGACGCTTACATAACAATCATGCCGTCTGGCGTGTTCTGATGGGGTCGTTCGTCTTTTTGGCCTGGACGGGACAAGCCCGGGCATCCGCGCCGGCGACGCTGCCGGTCTTCGACGGTTTTGAATCCGGGGAGCTGGCGGAATGCTGGACGGCGACCTCCACGGCCAGCAATGGCCGCATCGCGGTCACGACGAATCGAACGCCGTACGACGGGAGCTATCACGTCTTGCTGGACAGTTCCGTCATGGCCGGGGACGACAACTTGAACGAGCTGGTTCTGGAGGTCGATTTGTCCGGACAGCAGGACGTGACATTTGAATGCCAGATCAAGGCTTTCCTCCAGGGGTTGCAAGATCTTCCGGAGCAGTTCGCGGGTTCGACGAACCGGGACGGCATCGCCCTGAGCGTGGATGGGACGAACTGGCATCGTCTGGTTCCGTTGACCAACATGAGCGATTCGGACTATACGAACCTGACCGTCGGGCTTGAGGGATTCGCGACCGACCGGGGGCTGGATCTGGATGGCGTGGTTTGGATCAAGTTTCAGCAGTTTGGGCATAGTTCGGCCGGCATCGACGGCCTGGCAATCGACGACGTGCAGCTCTATGCGCCGTCCAGCCAGGCAGACCTGGAAGTTCAGTTCGTGGGAATGCCTCCGGTGTTCGCGGTCGGCAGCAATCTGGTCTATTCCGTGGGGATATCGAATGCCGGGCCGGACGTGGCGGAAGGGGTGGTCTTGACCAACCAGTGGTCATTGACTGCCGCCGTGATTTCCGTTGGGGCCAGCCACGGGACCTGGTCGACGAACGGGCATGCCGTCGTAGCGGAGGTGGGCGAACTGGCGGCGGGGGAGAGCGCCGTGCTGGAGGTGACGCTGCAGCCGCTGGAAGCCGGAGTGCTGACGAACCGGGCGGAGGTGGCGGCGCTGACCCTGGATATCCAGCCGGCCAACAACCACTCCACCGCGACCATCCTGGTGGAGCCGGCGGGGGGAGATCTGTTCATCGGGCCTGAGCAGGTTGCCGTGGATGAGGATTGCGGATGGGTGGATTTGACGGTGTTCCGGACGGGTTGTCTCGCGGGCACGGTGTCCGTCGACTATGAAACGGTGGTCCGCAGTGCGCAAGAGGGGAGCGACTACGAGGCCGCGGCGGGCACGTTGTGCCTGAGCAACGGCGTGGCGGAGGCCACCCTGCGCATCCCGATCCTGCGCGACGGGTTGGCGGAGGCCGTGGAATCTTTCGACATGCGGTTGCTGGCGGCCGGCGGGGGAGGGGTACTGGTGGCGCCCAGCAATGCCACGGTGGCGATCCGCGATGTGGACGGGGTGGCCGTCCTGCCGTTTTCGGACGGGTTCGAGGCGGGAGTCCTGTCCAACTGCTGGTCCACCTACACCAGCCTGGCCGGACCGCCGTTCCTCTCCGGCACGAACGGGCCGCATGCCGGTCAGTATCATGTGGACATGGGCGGGGAGTCGTATTCGAACGTGCTGAGCGAATTGATCCTGACCGCGGATTTGTCGGGGTGGGAAGATGTCCGGCTGCGTTTCTGGCACAAGCGGTTCACGTGGGAGAACGAGGCGCCGATGCCGGCCACGTTCGAGGGGCATGTCGTGGCGGATGGAGTGGCGCTGAGCGTGGACGGCACCCACTGGTACAAGATTCGCGGGCTGGAGGACGCCGAGACCGGCAACGACGTGTACCGGCACTTTGAGGTGGAGTTGGATCCGATCCTGGCGGTCCACGGGCTGGACGATACCTCCCGCGTCCGCATCAAGTTCCAGAAGTCCGGATATGCGGTTCCAGACCAGTACGGGCGGTTTTTCGACGACATCGAACTGTCGGTTCCATACGGCGAATTGCGTTTTGCGGAGCCGTGGGAGTGGGAAGTCGCCGAAGGCGGCGGGGCCGTGACGCTCGCCGTCGAGCGCATCCGGGGAACGGCGGGAGAGGTGAGCGTGGACTATGCCGTCTACGGGATGACGGCGACGGCGGGCAGCGACTTCTCGCCGGTTTCGGGCACGCTGGTGTTTCCCGCCGGGACTGACCGGCAGGAGATCGCGATTCCGGTCCTGCAGGACACGGAAGATGAGGTGCCGGAAGAAACCTTCATGGTGTTGCTTTTCAATCCGCAGGGAGGCGCGGATCTGGTTTCTCCGCTGCAGGCGACGGTGCGCATCGCGGACGACGACGGCATCGGGGAGGCGGGGTTTGCCCAGGCGCACTACGCGGCGCCGGAAAACGCCGGGACGGCGGAGATCGCCGTTTGGCGCCGCTATGGCAGCGCCGGGGCGGGAAGCGTGGATTGGAGCACGGCGGCAGGCACCGCGACGCCGGGAACGGACTATGTGGAGGCCACGGGAACCCTGCATTTCGCGGCGGGCGTCACCAGCCAGGTGTTCACGGTGGGACTGCTGGACGATGCCGACGCGGAGGGCCCTGAGACCGTCGAGCTTCGCCTGCACGGGGCGGCCGGAGACCTCGTGCTGGGGGACTTGGCCACGGCCGGGTTGACGATTCGGGACGACGATGCGCCCGGAGCGGCGTTTCCGTACTACGAGGGATTTGAATCCGGCGTTTGGTCCAACGAATGGGCGACGCATTCGACCGGCGCCGGCCGCATCCAGTTGGCGAATCCCACGAACGGTTTCGAAGGGGAGCGCAGTTTGTTCATGGATTCCGCTTCGGGTCCGGCGTTGAACGAAGCGACGCTGACAGTGGATCTGGCCGGCCAGACCAGCGTGATTTTCCGGTGCTGGACGCGCGATTACGCCGACACGGCCGACTACATGCCGCCGACGTTCGTGGGGACCACGAACGCCGACGGGATCGCGGCGAGTGCCGACGGAGTGGTCTGGCATCGGCTGGTGAATCTGGCGGAGCTGGGGCGGCAGTTCGTCTACATCCCGCTCGAAGTGGATTTGGCCGCCTTCGCAGCTGAGCGGGGCATGCCGCTGACCGAGACGTTTCAGATTCGCTTCCAGCAGGTTGGCAACGCCGCGTATCCGAACGGAGGTCGCTCGTTCGACCACATCAGCCTGACTCCCGGGTCGGCGGGCAACACCCCGGTGATCCGGGCGCAGGGCTTCGAGGGGGGGCGCGAGGATACGTGGAAGTTCAAGTTGATGCCCGTGGCGGGAAGTCTCGCGGTGCGGTCGGAGCGGGCGAGGTCAGGCAGCCGGGCCCTGCGCCTGGCGGGCTCGGATGAACAAAGCGAAGGCGCCTACGTGGAATTCGACAACGTGGCCTATGGCGGCCTGGAAAACGCGCGGCTGTCGGTGGCCTACAGCGCCGCCGGGCCGGACAACGACGACGACCTGCGGGTTCGCGTTTCGTACGACGATGGATTGACCTGGACCACGGCTGTCGAGCTGGTGGACGGCTACGGCAATGCCGAGGTGCCGTTTGACGGAACCAGCGCCAGCAATCCGGTCACGGCGGGGGCCAATCCGTGGGTGCTGGAACTGCCTGAATCCGAATCGCAGATCAAGGTGCGGATTTGGTTCGACGAAGGGGCGGTCCGGGACAACACCAACGACTTCTACTATGTCGACGACGTTCGGTTGTATTACGTGCCCAGCAATCGTCCGCCGGTGCTGGATGCGCCGGACGATCTGGCCGTGCGGGTTGGCGAGCGGGTGGAATTCGCCGTGACGGCCACCGATGTGGATTCCGATGCCATCGATTTGACGGCCAGCAATCTGCCGGCGGGAGCCACGTTCGCGGCGACCAACGGCCACGGGACCTTCCACTGGGAGGCGGCCGGCCCGACCGGCGAGTACGGTGTGGTTTTTCGCGCCACCGACAAGGATGGTAGCGGAGAAGATACGGTGGTCATCACGGTGATTCCGCAGCCCCTGGTCATTCCCGCGCCGGAGGTTCTGGCGGCGACGGATGTGCAATCGGACCGTTTCACGGCCAACTGGCTCGCGGCATCCAACGCGACGGGCTACCGGTTGGATGTTTGCATGGATCCGGCCTTTCCGGAGAGCGGGCGGGGCAGCAACCTGCTGGAAAACAGCGGATTTGAAACGGGCGATACGTCTGGTTGGGACCGGGTCGAAACCGAATACGCGGTGGCGACCAATGACCGGCCCCAGGACGGCGGGTTCCACATGACCTGTGCGGCCACCGGAACCCGGGACTTGATGCAGGCCGTGGAAATCATCGGCGATGGCACGACGGCCTATGAGGTCAGCTTCTGGTACCGGAAACCCTTGGCCGACGGCAATGCCCGCATTTGGGGGTGGTGGGATTCGGGCGGGCAGGTTTCCGGGGACAATCTGACCCCCAGCACCTATCTGCCGGTGGCCAGCGATTGGACCCGGATGGACTACGTGGTGGTGCCCGATGCCGGAACCAATGTCCTGAACCTCGAGGCCCGGACCTATGCCGGGGCCACGGTGGATTGGGACTCGTTCTTCGTGGGCGTCGCCGGCGACAGGGTGTTGTATCCGGGCGGATACCACGAACGGATCGTCGGCGATGCGACGTCGTGCACGGTGGCGGGCCTTGCCGGAGATTCGACCTATTATTACCGGATCCAGGCCTTCAATTCCGAAACCTCCAGCGTATGGTCCGCCGTGACGGGCGTGGTGACAATGGCGATCCTTCCGACTCCGCCTGTTCTGCAGCCCATCGGGAACCAGTCGGTGCTGGTCAATGGATACCTTTCCTTTTCGGTCAACGTGGTCCCGACCGATGGCGATGAGGCGACCCTGAGCGTGAGCAACCTGCCGTCCGGCGCGCATTTCGATCCGACCAACCGATTCTTCTATTGGGTTCCGGCATCCACGGGCGTCTACAGCGTGACGTTTTATGCCACGGACAAGGACGGCACCTCCGAGGAAACCATCGGCATCACCGTGATGGGTCCGCTGGCGGCGCCGGTGATTCAGGCGCCGACCGACGTGCAGACGGACCGGTTCACGGCCCATTGGCTGCCGAGCGAATATGCCGACGGATATGTCCTGGACGTGGGGACCAACGCCACGTTCACGGCGGAATTCCGGTCCAACGAATGGACGGACGCGGCCTGTCACGCAGGCACGCTGGGCCAGGGAACCGGCGGAACCTGGACGGAAAGCGGCCTGACTCAGGGCGGTACGGGTTATCTGATCTCGCTGGGGGGCGATATGATGGTTTCGCCCGGCCTGGACTTGACCCGCGAGACCGAATGGCGGTTGACGTTCCGGGCCCGGACGTATGGGGGCGTGAACACGAACCACAACGGGGTCGCGGTGTCCATCTCGACCAACGGCGGTTCCGATTGGTTCGCGCTGGGCGTGCGGATGCCCACCAACACCACCCTGACCGCGATGGAGCCTTTCGACCTTGGGGCTTTCCGGTTGGAGCAAGTGCACGTGAAACTGGAAGTGCCGTGGGCCAGCACCGACGTCGGTGCTGGCTTGGACGACATCTGCATCTCTGGCCGAACCGCCTGGTATCTGCCCGGCTATGAACACATGAATGCAGGCCACTCGACCCATCAGATGGTGACGGGGCTGACGGAAGGAGTGACGTACCATTTCCGGGTCAAGGCCTACAATGCGTTCTCCAACAGTGTGTATTCGGCCGTGACGAATGTCATGACGTTGACCGGTGGAAGCACCCCGGACCCGGTGGTGATCCAGCCGCCGGTCCCGAGTGTCGAAGGGGGCATATCGATGCGGATTCCGTCCGTCACGGGCATCACGTATGCGTTGGAATACTCGACGAACCTGCTGGGCAATGACTGGCAGGCCGTGGATACGCAAATGGCCACGAATGAGGTGGTCGATCTGAACGATGCCGATCCGGCCGACATTCAGCGCTACTATCGGGTGGTGAGGCCGTAACGGGACGACAGATCCGGCAAAGCCGGGCCTGCGGGCCCGGCTTTTTCATGCTCCACGAGTAAAGCGTTTGCCCAATGGGGAGCAGTCGCCGTGCATTTGCCGTTGAAGAGGAATTGGGGACCAGAGTACATTTATTAAATATCGGTTAATAGTGCTCCCCGGAAGCCGGCGAAACGCAACGAGGTTCAGCATGAATACAAGCAAGTGGTGGGGGATGGTGGTGGGTTTGGCGGCGGGTCTTTCTGTGGCCGGTGCGGCGGAATTGAGCGTGGATTTGACGTTCTCCGCGGCCGACGTGGAACTGGCGACGGCGGGCGAATACACCGCCATCGGGCTGGCAGACGGATCGCGCGTGGTGGATGAAGCCGGCGCGCCGTCGATTCCGGCCAAATTCGCGAACATCCTGATTCCGTCGGGGGCGCAGAACGTGTCTGTTTCCGCGAGCGGCGCTTGGACGCTGCTGGCCGAGGGAATCACTCCGGTTCCAGCCCAGCCGCGCAGTCCGAAAAGCAAACCCCGGCCCGCCTACGTGTCCGCGAACGCGCGCTATGCCAGCGCTACGGCCTGGCCTGCGGAAATCGCGACCTATCAGGGCGATCACGACATGCAGGGGTACCGGTTTGTTTCCGTGCGCGTGAATCCGCTGGCCTACGTGGGCGTGGAAAAGAAGCTTTACCTG
>CAYODC010000123.1:288-6573 GCA_964402575.1 uncultured Verrucomicrobiota bacterium | reverse complement strand
TCCATGGGCTTCCGCATGAGCGCCTGGGACAACAAGCTGTTGAAGTACGGCGAGCGCTTCGAGAAGGAGATGATGGACCTGTCGGTCAACATTCCGCTGGAAGGCGCGCTGGACCTGGGCTGGCAGATCATGTCGGATTGCTTCGATCCCGCCGAAACCGGCATATCGTCGAAGCTGACCGAGAAATTCTGGCCGAAGAAGACCGCATAAGGCGGGAGACGCGATGGGCAAGGTCAAGAACACCAAGACGGAACTCAAGGCGCAGCGGGACTCGCTGAAGCGCTACAAGCGCTATCTGCCGACGTTGCAGCTCAAGAAGCAGCAGTTGCAGATGGAGATCCGGCAGGTGGACCAGCGGGTGGCGGACAAGAAGGCCGAGGAAGAGGCCGCGCGCGGCGCGCTGGCCGGCTGGGTCAAACTGTATTCGGATCCGCTGGACTACCTGGACTGGCTGCAGGTGGAGGCCATCGACGTGGAGCCGGGGAACATCGCCGGGGTGGCGGTGCGGACGCTGAAGGAGATCCGCTTCCGGCGGACGGCGCCGGACCTGTGGGCGACGCCGGCCTGGCTGGACGAGGGGCTCTCGACGCTGGAACTGCTGTTCCGGCTGCGGATCGAGCGGCGCCTGCTCGAGGAGCAGCTGCGGCTGCTGGCCGAGGAGCTGCGCACGACGAGCCAGCGCGTGAATCTGTTCGAGAAGGTGAAGATTCCGGAATGCGCGGAGAACATCCGGCGCATCCGCATTTTCCTAGGCGATGAAAACACCGGCGCGGTGGTGCGCTCGAAGATTGCGAAGGGCAAGAGCGTGAAGAAGGCGGCGGCGCAGGAAGCGGCGGCGCAGGAAGGATCGGCGGCATGATCGTTCCCATGAAGAAAGTGACGCTGCTGTGCCTGGCGCATGACCGGGCGGCGACGCTGGAGGCCCTGCGCGGGCTGGGCGTGCTGCATGTCCGGCCGGTGGTGACGCCGGCCAGCGCGGGGCTGGAAGATGCGCGCGAGAAGGCGGCGGGGTTGCGGCGGCTGCTGGAGGCGCTGCCGGCGGCGGTGGAGGGGGCGAAGCCGACGGGGCGCGATGTGTTTGCGGTGATGTCCGAGACGAGCGATCTGCTGGACGAGCGCAAGGAATGGCAGGATCGGCTGGAATCGCTGCAGGGGGAGATCGAGCGGGTGACGGTGCTGGGCGACTTCGATCCGGACTCGGTCAAGGCGCTGGCAGAAAAAGGCGTGGTGCTGAAGCTGTACCGGGCGCCGGCGAAGACGGTGCTGCCGTTGCCCGAAGGGGTGACGGCCGAGCGGCTGGCTGTACGGAAGGCGGATGCCTTCTGGGCGCTGTTTTCCCGGGCGGCGTTCGACTGGGCGGGCGCGGAGGAGTTGCGCCTGCCGGAGGATTCCCTGGCGGACATGCAGACCGAGGTCCAGGGGTTGCAGGAAGGCCTGGCCGGCATCGACCGGAAGCTGGCGGCAGCCGCGGGCGACCGGGGCCTGCTGGAGGAGCGGCTGGTTCACGCCGAGGCCGAGGTCAAGTTGCAGGAAGTGCGCGCCGGGATGGGAACGGCCGAGACCATCGCGTATGCACAGGGTTTCGTGCCGGCCGAAGACGTGGACAAGGTGCGCCAGGAGGCGGCCCGCCACGGGTGGGGGCTGGTGGTGGAGGAGCCGGGGCCGCAGGACGACGTGCCGGTGAAGCTCCATCCGCCGCGCTGGGCGACGCCGATCCGGGCCGTGTTCAGCGGGATCAACATCCTGCCGGGCTACACGGAGGCGGATGTCAGCATGGTGTTCATGCTGTTTTTCTCGCTGTTTTTCGCGATGATCATCGGCGATGCCGGATACGGCGCGATTTTCCTGGGGTTGACCTGGCTGGCGCGCAAGAAAATGCCGAAGGACGCCTTCCGTTTGCTGGCGGTGACGAGCACGGCGACGATCGTGTGGGGGCTGGTCACGGGCACGCTTTTCGGCATCAACCCGGAGATCCTGGCCAGGGCGGGGCTCGACAAGATCCAGATTCCGTTCCTGACCGATCCGGAAAGGGGCGCGCAGAACATCATGGGCATGTGCTTCCTGATCGGAGCGATCCAGATCACGGTCGGGCATGTGTGGAACGTGGTGGATCTGCTCCAGGCGAGAAAATGGAAGGCGCTGGAACAGGTGGGCTGGACGCTGACGACGTGGTTCATGTTCTTCCTGGCCGACGACATGGTGCTGAAGGGCAACATGCTCTCGTACCTGGGGCTGTCGGAGGCGGCGGTGGCCATTTTGTGGAAGGGGCTGGGGATCGCGCTGGTGGCGGGGATCGTGCTGATCGTGCTGTTCATGATGCCGCCGCGGGAGATCAAGGACGGGTGGTTCAACCTGGCGCTGCTGCCGCTGAACCTGGTGAGCAACTTCACGGACGTGGTGTCCTATGTGCGTCTTTACGCGGTGGGCACGGCGGGCTTCGCGGTGGCGAACGCCTTCAACAACATGATTTTCCCCGGCGGCGACGTGTCGTGGGTCGGCCTGCTGATCGGCGCGCTGATGGCATTTTTGGCGCACACGCTGAACGTGTTGCTGAGCGTAATGGGCGTGCTGGTGCACGGGATCCGGCTGAATACGCTGGAATTTTCGAACCACAAGGGCATTTCGTGGAGCGGGTCGCCGTACCGGCCGTTCGCGAAGCCCGAAGTGGCGTAGGCAACGGAGAACAGGTTTAAAAAAGAAGGGCGGCGACGCCCGGAATCGAGGAGAGCAAACATGGATCCAGCAACAATTGAAGCATTGGGCAAGGCGGGTGGAGCGGCGGCGCTGGGGTTGGCGGCAGTGGGATCCTCCATTGGCGCGGGATTGGCGGGTGCGTCGGCGATCGGGGCGTGGAAGAAGTGCTATGCCCAGAGCAAGGCGGCCCCGTTCATCCTGATCACGTTCATCGGCGCGCCGCTGTCGCAGACGATCTACGGCATGATCCTGATGGGCTGGATGGTCGAAGTCGCCAAGAGCCCGGCGGCGGCCCAGAACTGGGCGACGATGCTCATCGGCGGCATCTGCGGCGGCTTTGGCATTGCGGCCTCGGCCTGGTTCCAGGGCTTTGCGGGCGCGGCAGGCGCGGACGCGTTGGCGGAGACGGGCCAGGGCTTCGGCAACTACCTGATGACGCTGGGCGTCATCGAAACGGTGGCGCTGTTCGTGCTGGTGTTCATCCGCTCGTCGTTCATGGGCTAGGATCGGCCGGACAGTCCCGTGGCAACCGCCCTTTCCGCAAGGAGGGGGCGGTTTGCGTTTGGCAGGGAGAAAAATAGCCACGAAGAACACAAAGAGCACCTCGATTTGGGCGACCTCTTTGTGTTCTCGGTGTTCTTTGCGGCCAAAGGCTTTTTTTAATGGCGTTGTTGAGTTTACAGGAGATTGGCGTACGTTTCGGCGGCCCCTGGCTGCTGGAAGGGGCGACATTGAACGTGGAGCGGGGGGAGCGCATCTGCCTGCTGGGGCGGAACGGGGAGGGAAAGTCCACGCTGTTGAAAGTGGCGGCCGGGACTCTCGCCCCGCAGTCGGGAGAGGTGGTGCGGGCGCGGAATCTCGAGGTGGGGATGATGCCGCAGGTGGTGCCGGCGGAGATGCCGGGGACGGTGCGGGAGACGGTGCGCATGGGTACTCGCGCGGGGCTGGACGCGTGGCACCGGGACGTGCAGGCGAACAAGGTGATCTCGTTGATGGAACTGGACGGTGCGGCCGAGTGCGCGGCGCTGTCCGGAGGGATGAAGCGCCGGGTGCTGCTGGCGCGGGCGCTGGCGGCGGAGCCGGACGTACTGTTGCTGGACGAACCGACGAACCACCTCGACGTGGAATCCATCGAATGGTTGGAGGGTTTCCTGCTGCGGTTTCCGGGATCGATCCTGTTTGTGACGCATGACCGGGCGTTTCTGCGGCGGGTGGCCACGCGGATCGTGGAGCTGGATCGGGGGCAGTTGCGCTCGTGGGCGTGCAATTATGATCAGTATATCGAGCGCAAGGCGGCGGCGCTGGAGGACGAGGAGCGCCAGAACGCGGTGTTCGACAAGAAGCTGGCGCAGGAAGAGGCGTGGCTGCGGCGGGGGGTGAAGGCGCGGCGGACGCGCAACGAGGGGCGGGTGCGCGACTTGATGAAGCTGCGGGCGGAGCGAGCGGCGCGCCGGGAATTGGGCGGGCCGGTCAAGGCCACGCTGCAGGCAGCGGATCGCTCGGGCTACAAGGTCGTCGTCGCCAAGGGGCTGGGGCGCCAATACGACGGCCGCTGGCTGTTCCGGGGACTGGAGACCCTGATATGCCGCGGGGACAAGGTAGGGATTCTGGGGCCGAACGGCTGCGGCAAGTCCACCCTGATCCGCACCCTGTTGGGGCAGGAAGCGCCGGACGAGGGAATCGTTGAACACGGCACCAAGCTGGAGATCGCCTATTTCGACCAGTTGCGGGAGAGATTGGACGAAGACCGGACGGTGATCGACAATGTGGCGGATGGCAACGAATACGTCACGGTGAACGGCCAGCGGAAACACGTCATTGGTTATCTGGAGGAGTTTTTGTTCGCGCCGGAGCGCGCGCGGAGTCCGGTGCGCGTGCTGTCGGGCGGAGAGCGGAGCCGGCTGTTGCTGGCAAAGCTGTTTGCGCGGCCGTCGAACGTGCTGGTGCTGGACGAGCCGACGAACGATCTGGACATCGAAACCCTGGAATTGATCGAGGACCTGCTGGTGGAATACACGGGCACGGTGCTGCTGGTGAGCCACGACCGGGATTTTTTGAACGAGGTGGTGACCAGCACGCTGGTGTTCGAAGGCGGTGGCGCGGTGCGGGAATATCCCGGCGGCTATGACGATTGGCTGGCCCAGCGGGTGTTGGCCGGGGCAGGGCCCGGGACGGCGCCGGCGGAGAAACCGGCGGTGACGCGCACGCGCAAGCTGTCGAACAAGGAACGCAAGGAACTGCAGGAGATCCCGGGACGGATCACGGATCTGGAGGCGGAACTGGAGGCGTGGCATGCGCAAATGGCGGGGACGGATTTCTACCGGGGGGCGCCGGAGGACATTCAGCGCGCAACGGCGCGGGCCGGGGAACTGCCGGGCGAAATCGAGCGGCTGTATGCGCGTTGGGGGGAGTTGGAATCCGGCGGCGGTTAGTCCACGTCCGTTTCGCGAGTGGGGCCGGCCGGGCGGTTTTGGATTGCCAGCGGAGAGGGGAACCCTTTTGATGTCGGCATGAAAACCATACAGGTGCAGGCGACGACGGGCAGAGCCAGGGAAGGAGTGCAAGGTCTTCTCCTGCTGGGGTGGTTTGCGGTCGTGGCGCTGGTGGTGTTCCACGCGCTGTGGGAACCAGGGGCGGTGTTGCTCAGCAGCGATGACAACGTGGGTCTCGAACGCATGATGCAGCGCCAATTGGAGGAATCCGTGGCGCATTCCTGGCTGGGGGAGATGCTCTGGGGCTTGCCGATGATGAGCATGCTCCGGCCCGGATTCTACTTTTTGAAGGCGGTTCCCGCTGAAATCTTCATGAACACCTTTCATGGATTATGCCTGGCGCTGGCGGCATGGCTGACGGCGCTCTACCTGCGGGACAAGGGGCTGAGGCCGGCGGCGTGCGCGTTCGGCGGACTGGTGGCCTTCTGGGTCGGGACGAACCTGACGCTGACCTACGCGGGGCATGTGGGCAAGTACGGGTTGATGGTGTTTTTGGCGCTGGCGGTCTTCGCGCTGGGGCGGTGGGGCAAGACCGGCAAGATGGCCTGGGGCATGGTGGCGGGCGCGGCGGCGGGGGCGATGTTCCTGGAGCAGGCGGACGTGGCGCTGTTCTGCGCGCTGCTGCTGGTGCCGGTGGGGCTTCTGGAAGCCGTGCGCGCCGCCAGCGGTTGGAAACCTGTCGCCCTGGCGAAACAAGTGGCGGGCCCGGCCTTGGCGGCCGCATTGCTGGCCGGCGGGGCGTCGCTGGCCGCCAAAGGATCCGGAGTCACGGACATGACCGACACACAGACGCCGGAAGAGAAATGGGCCTATATCACGCAATGGAGCCAGCCGCCGGGGGAGAGCCTGGACTTCATCGCGCCGGGCTGGACGGGGTGGCGGAGCGGCGAACCGGATGGGCCTTATTGGGGGAAGATGGGGCGCAGCGAGGGCTGGGAGCAGACGCGCCAGGGATTCATGAACTTCAAGCTGGAGAACGTCTACGTGGGCGCGGTTCCGTTGTTGTTGGCCTTGATCGGGCTGGCGGATGCCTTCAAGCGGAGAAAAGAGGCGGCGGTGGTCTGGCTATGGGCCGGGCTGTGCGGGGTGGCCCTGCTGC
>CAYODC010000123.1:0-260 GCA_964402575.1 uncultured Verrucomicrobiota bacterium | reverse complement strand
TCGTGCTCTACAGGCCGCTGAGCATGTTGCCGGGGTTCGGCAGCATCCGCAATCCGAACAAATTCATCCATTTCTTCCAGCTGGCGTGGGGGGTGCTGGCGGCGTTCGGGCTGGACGCAGCGCTACGGATGGAACCGCGGATTTCCCGCCGCTGGCAATGGGGGGCGGGGATTGCGGCGGGCGTGTTCCTGCTGGCGGGACTGGCGTTGTGGGCGGATTTGTCGAGCGGCGCGGAGCGTCTGGCGGCGGCGGGTTGGGGG
>CAYODC010000122.1:726-6600 GCA_964402575.1 uncultured Verrucomicrobiota bacterium | reverse complement strand
CCCAGTCAATGTCCACGGTGGCGGTGGAAATACCCCGAAATCGGCCCGCCCGCCCGCCAGGTCAGGCCTCCAGCCGCTGGCGAATCTCCCGCGCCAGCGTCTCGTTCGTGAACGGCTTGAGCAGCACTTGTGTATCCCGGTCGAGCATGCCCTCGCTCGCCAACTGGTCGGCCGTATAGCCCGACATGTACAGGCACCGGATGCCCGGCCGCAACACCACCACCATCCGCACCAGCTCCGGCCCGTTCATCTCCGGCATGATCACGTCGGTCAGCAGCAGGTGGATCGTCCCCGGATGCGTCCGGACCAGCTGGACCGCCTCCCGAGCCGACCCCGCCGCCAGCACCTCGTAGCCCATGCTCTGGATCTGCCGCTGGCCAATCGCCAGCACCGCCGGCTCGTCATCCACGATCAAGATCGTCTCTCCGCGGCCCCGCGCACCCCCCCCCGCCGACACCCCGCCCGGCAGGACCGCGGCCTCCACCGGTTCTCCTGCGCACCGCGGCAGGTAAATGTGGAAAACCGCCCCCTGTCCCGGCGGGCTTTCCACCTCGATCTGCCCGCGATTCTGCCGCACCACCCCATGCACCGCGGCCAGCCCCAGCCCCCGGCCCGTCCGCTTCGTGCTGAAAAACGGCTCGAACAGGTGCGGCCGGTGCGCCGGCGCAATCCCCGGACCCGTGTCGCGAACCGTCAGCCGCACGTAGGATCCCGCCGTCCAGTTCGGCCGGGCGGCGCAGAACGCGGCGTCGCATTCGACGTTCTCCGTCTCCACCACCAGCACGCCGCGCCCCTCCATGGCCTCCCGCGCATTGGTGCACAGGTGCAGCAGAATCTGGTCCAGCTGCGAACCATCCATCCAGACGCAATGCCGCCCAGACCGGGGCCTCCACTCCAGCGCAATGTTCGGCCCCGCCAGGCTGCGAAGCGTCGCCAGCATGTTCCCGATGGCCTGGTTCAAATCCAGCACCACCGGCGTGATCAACTGGCGGCGGGCAAACGCCATGAGCTGCTTCGTCAGCTCGGCGGCGGACTGCGCCGAACCGCGGATCGCTTCCAGGTCGGCGCGGTTCGGGTCCGTCGCCTCGAGCCCGTCCATCATCAGCTCGGCATAGCCCAGGATGGCCTGCAGGCGGTTGTTGAAATCGTGTGCCACCCCGCCCGCCAGCCGTTCGATCAGCGCCAGCCGCTGATCCTCCAGCATCTGCCCCTCCAGGCGCTTCCGCTGCTCTTCCGTTTCCCGGCGCTCCGTGATGTCGCGGATGACCGAAACCAAATGCAACTGGCCGCCCATCGCCATGGTCCGCCCCGAAACCAGCCCCCAGAAGGTGCGGCCGTCCTTGCGCTGGAACTCCGCCTCGAAATTGTGGCACGCGCCCCTCTCCTTCATCTCCTTCACGAACTGCTGCCGGTCCTCCGGGCGCTTCCAGATCCGGATCGCGATCGTCGACTGCCCGATGGCCTCGTCCCGCCCAAACCCCGATTGCGCCAGGAAGGCGTCGTTGAGATGGAGAATCAGCCCGTCGTCCAGCCGCGTGATCAGCGCTGCGTCGGGACTCGTGTTGAAAATCAGTTCCATCTGCTCCTTCGACTCCATCACCTCCGCGCGAAGCCGCTGGTTGATCATGATGATCAGCCCGTACGTCCACACCGCTTCCGCAAGGATGGCATCCACGAACACCCATGCGCTCATGGACTCCGAGGCAAAGAACTCCCCTGCGGACGGTCCGCCCAGCAGCAGCACGGCCCGGATCGCGTGGTAGCCCCCGTGCAGCAGGAACATCCACGCCAGGAACCGCGCCAGCGGCCGGATCCCCGCCGGCGTATAGGCCCACAAGGCCCTGGCCGACATGAACCCCATGACCGCCAGCCCCGTGGACATCACCACCCCCCGCGCCGCGTAATGGTCATGCGCCAACAAGAAATACACTTGGGCGGCCACATAGGTCACCCCCACCGAAACCAGCAGCGCCCGGTTCTCCCGGCGGTCGAGAAACCGCAGGATCCCCACGTACAGCATCATCACCCCCAGCAAAAGCATGGCGTTCTGCAGCAGGATCGCCCCCGTCTCCAAAAACGGAACCGTCCGCAGCAGCATGCAGCCAAACCCCACCACCCCGGCCGTGCTCCACAACAGCCACCACCGCACCCCCGGAAAGGCCCGGTTGGCGGTGTACTGATAGTAGAACACGATCACTTGGATCAGGTGAAGCAAGCCCAGCACGAAAACCAATGTGCGTATGTCGAGATCCATCCGTGGCACCCTTTGCTTCCCTTCCGGCCGATCCGGCGGGGAGAGGCGATCACGCCCAGCCCCGCACGCTACCAGTCCGCCCTGTTCCTGCGCCAGCCCGAAAGCGACCTCCCGGCTTGCCAAACACCCCCCCGATCCGCCATCCTTTCCCCATCCGGAATGACGGCAGTGAAAGGAAACCCCTAGATGAACGGCGCCCTCTGGCTGGCCGCCGCCTTGTGCGCCGGCCTGCTGGCCCTCGGCATCCGGGCGCGGATCCAACGCGCCCGCCCCACCCTCTCCGTGCTCGAAACCCGCCGGATCTGGAGCCAGGCCCCCCACAACGCCTTCACCGACCTGATCCGTTTCCGGGATCGCTGGTTCTGCGTGTTCCGCGAAGGGTCCGCCCATGTCTCCCCCGACGGGGCCCTGCGCCTCCTGTCCTCGCCCGACGGCCACTCCTGGGAACCCGCCGCACGCCTGACGTCCCCCACCGCCGACCTCCGCGACGGAAAACTCTCCGTGACTCCGGACGGACGCCTCATGCTGTCCGGCGCGGGCACCCTCCATGACCGTTCCCGCCATGCCCACCAGTCCCTGGCCTGGTTCTCCAACGACGGCTCCGCCTGGGAGGGCCCCTTCGAAATCGGCGAGCCCGATTTCTGGATCTGGCGCATCACCTGGCACAACGGCAACGCCTATGGAATCGGCTACGGCAGCGGCAAGGACCGCTCCGTCCGGCTCTATGGCAGCCCCGACGGAAAACACTTCGATGCCCTCGTCCCCCGCCTGTACGATGTCGGCTATCCCAACGAATCCGCCCTGGTCTTCGACGGCGACACGGCCTACTGCCTGCTGCGGCGCGACGGCCACCCCTCTTCCGCCTTGCTGGGCCTCTCGCGCGCGCCCTTCACGGAGTGGACATGGAAAGACCTCGGCGTGCGCATCGGCGGCCCCGCCATGATCCGCCTGCCCGACGGACGCCTGCTCGCCGCCGTTCGCCTCTACGACGGCGCCGTGCGCACCTCCCTGTGCTGGATCGATCCCCTCGCCGGCACCCTCGCCGAGGCCGCCGCCCTCCCCTCCGGCGGCGACACCAGCTACGCCGGAATGGTCTCCGACGGCACCACGGTCTGGGTCAGCTTCTACTCCTCCCACGAAAACCAAACCGCCATCTACCTCTCCCGGGTGAACATCCTTCTTCCCGGTTGACGCCCCCCCCCTCGCACCACGGCGGACGACTATTTGGACGGGTTCTTCTGCCCGCGGAAGGCCTGCCCCAGTTGGCGCAGCCCTTCCGAACAATCCCGGTTCGGCAGCCAGGCATCGATGAGGCACATCTGGCCCTTCTTCTCCCGGGCGCTCGCCAAGGCGGCCACCAACTCCTCTTCCGTGGTTGCGCGCACCCCGCAGGAGGCCTTCCCCTCGGGATCGAAAAGCGCCGGCAGCCGGGAATACGCCCAGGGCTGGATGTCGTTGTAGGCGCCATCCACATGCAACTCCCGCTCGATCAGATAGCCATCGTTGTTGACCACGATCAGGATCGCCGGACACCGCTGGCGGATCAGGGTGGAAATCTCCTGGGCCGTCATCTGCAGCGCCCCGTCGCCGGTCAGCACCACCGGCCGCTTCCCGGGACGGGACAACGAAACCCCCAGCGCGGCGGGCGTGCAGAACCCGATGGACGCGTAATAGGTCTGCACAATGAAGTTCTCCGCCTCCTCGATCACGAATTCGGGCGCCGCACAGAAGGAATCCCCCGGCTCCGTCAGCAGCACCATCTCGTCGTCCAGGAAATCATCCACGCATTCGTAAAGGCGCGGGGCCGTCAGCGGACAGCCCGGACGCGCCACGAACGGCGCCTTGATCGTCCGCTTCTGCGCGGGATGCGACTGGACATACGTCCGCGGCCGCAACGCGGAAACCAGCGCCCGCACAAAATCCCCCAGCGGCACCCCCTCGTACGTCTTCTTGCCGATCCGCACCCGCCCGCCCCCCGCCGACACCACCCGGTCTTCGTCGACATGCATGCTGAACAATCCCGTGTCCAGGTCGGTCATCCAAACCCCGAGCGACAGCAGGCAGTCCGACTCCTCAACCTGGCGGCGCACGCCCTCCCGGCTCCAGCCGCCCTGGTAGATCCCGATGAACTGGGGATGGAACTCCGGCAGCAGGCTCTTGCTGCTCAGCATCGAGGCAAACGGAATCTCGACCGTCTCCACCAGTTTCAGCGCCTCCGCCCCCAGCCGCTGCCGCATCAGCTCCACCCCCACCAGCGCCACGGGATGCGCCGCCCCGTCGAACCGCGCCGCCGCCTCCGCCACGCACTCCGCCAACACCGCCGGATCCGCCACGGCCACGGGCGGCACCAGCGCGCCGGCGGGCCGCCGGCACGGCGCGCACGCCATGTCCGCCGGCAACTCCAGGTAGCCCGGCAGCTTCCTCGCCATGCACACCGCGATCACCCGGTCGATCTCCTCCGGCGCCGTCGCCGGATCGGTCAGGACCGCCGCCGCCGCCGTGATCTTCCGGAATACGTCGAATTGCAACTGGTAGTTGTCCACCAAGTGGTGCACCAGCGCGCCGGATTCCCGCCGCCGCGCCGGAGGCGCGCCGGACACCACGATCATCGGCACCTGTTCCGCATACGCCCCCGCCACGGCGTTGGCGATGCTCAGCCCCCCCACCCCGTAGGTCACCACCGCCCCGGCAATCCCGTTCATCCGCGCATAGCCGTCCGCCGCATACCCCGCGTTGAGCTCGTTGCACGTGCCCACCCAGCGGATGGGACTGGCCAGCACCTCGTCGAGGAAATCCAGCACGTAATCGCCCGGCACGCCGAACAAATGCCCCACCCCCGCCTGATGCAGGCGCTCCAGAATGTACCGCGATACCGTGTATTCCGTGTTCATGCCCGATCCTTCCTGCCTTCTGCACCGCCACTCATCGGCCCTGCAGACCCGGCCTCGTTCGTGTGGAGGCAGGATAGCCGGCCTTCCATCCGGAATCAAGGCCTGTGAACCTTGCCCTCCCTTCCCGCCACGCTCCCCGCAACGCGGCGGTTCCGATCTTGCCATGGCCAGAACCCTTCTGCCATAATGTGGGTTCGTCATGGCGATCCACTCTTCCATTCGGGCGATTCTGGCCGCGACCCTGGCCGCCACCGCGGGATGCACCTCGCCAACCCCCCAGGGCCAGACCCCCATCTCCCAGGATGAACTCGACCGGTTCCTCTCCAGCGGCCGCGACGCACGCTATGCCGGCATCACCATCTATGCGGATCCGGCCGGCACCCGCTACGAATTCGCCAACCGCGTCCACATGGACCGGGCGGCCCGGCTCGACTTCCTGTCCCCCCCACCCGTGCGCACCCCGGTCGTCCGCGCCCGCACCGCCACGTTCGTCGACTGCCACCTGCTGCTGGACTCCTCCGCGCGCCAGAACTGGCTGCCCATGGCCTCCGTGAAGTCCATGGATTACCGCGCGTTCGCCCCCCCGTCCGGCGAGTATCCCGACCACATCGTCTCCGACATCCCCGGCTATGCCGGCGTCGCCAACAAGCTCGTCCTCGACGAACTCCACATCGAATCGCCCGTCTTCTGCGTGCCGCCCGCGCGCGGCGACCTGGGCCCCCTTGCCCG
>CAYODC010000122.1:0-716 GCA_964402575.1 uncultured Verrucomicrobiota bacterium | reverse complement strand
AACGCCCCGCGGACGAACTCGCCCCCAAGGCCCTCCGGGCCCGCCGCACCCTCGCCGCCCGGACCCACGCCGTGATGGGCGCCGCCTTGATGCGTTCCTTCGCCTTCATCCGCTTCGATTTCCCCGCCCGCCAGGTGCGCTTCTCCTCCCACGCCACCTTCCGCCCCGCCGCCGCCGCCGCCGTCCGCGCCTGCCTGCCCATGCGCGACTGGAAAGGCCGACCCGCCGTCGAAGGCTCCCTCGGCGGACACCCCCTCTTGCTGGTCATCGACACCGCCGGCGATTTCGACCTCGCCCTCCCCCCGGCCACGGCGAATCTCGCCGGACCGCTCACCCTCGGCGACTGGTCGGTGGACGACATCCAGCCCGCCGCCCACGCCGCACTCGGACTGCCCGAGGCGTTTCCCGCCCGCCTCGGCCTCGGCGTGCTGTCGCGCGCCGCCGTCACGCTCGACCACAAAAACCGGCGGGTCTGGTTTGAACATCCATTGCCGCCGGAGACGGACCCTTCCGCCCCCGCCGCGGACGAAGAAGACGAAACCCCGGTTCACTACAGAGGGATCATCCGATGACCATCGCCCCCGCCTCCAAAAACGAATGGATTGAACAGCACCGCCACCCCCTCGGCTTCAAGACCCGCCGCGGCCTCAACTGGTTCACTGTCGGCCTCATGTACGCCATGTTCTACATGTGCCGCTACAACTTCCGCTTCGCCG
>CAYODC010000121.1:0-6632 GCA_964402575.1 uncultured Verrucomicrobiota bacterium | reverse complement strand
AGATCGAGATCGAAGTGCCGGTGAAGCTGACGGGCATGGCGTCGGGCGTTGCCAACGAAGGCGGCATCCTGGAGCACGTGCTGCGCGCGTTGACGATCCAGTGCCTGCCGGGCGATGTGCTGGAGGAGATCGAGCTGGATGTGACGGATTTGCACGTGGGCAAGACCCTGCGCGTCCGGGACGTGAAGATCGATGCGGAGAAGTACCGCACGTTGGACGATCCGGACCAGGTGGTGGCCGCCGTGGCCGCGCCGCGCACGGAGGAGGAGGAGAAGGCCGAGGCGGAAGCCGGGACTGCCGCCGCCGGGCCGGAAGTGCTGACGGAGAAGAAGGAAGAGGAAGGCGCGGAAGGCGCCGAGAAGGGCAAGGAGGCCAAGGCGGCCCCGGCCAAGGAAGAGAAGAAGGAGAAGAAGTAGCCGCCTGAGGCGGCCGGAGCGGATCCAGGTTCATGAAACTGGTGGTGGGGCTGGGCAATCCCGGACGGGCCTACGAGCATACGCGGCATAACGCCGGGTGGCAGGTCCTGGACGAGGTGGCGCGGCGCCGGGCGGTGGAGTTCCGCCGTTCCTGGCGCCGGCCGGTCCAATCGGCCAAGGCGTCGATGGAAGGCGCCGGGGCGCTGCTGCTGGTGAAGCCGCTGACGTTCATGAACCGGAGCGGCGATGTGCTGCCGGGGCTGATGCGGCCGGCGGGACTGACCGTAAAAGACTTGATTGTCGTGGCCGATGACATCAACCTGCCCCTCGGCAAGTTGCGGATCCGGTCCCGGGGCGGCGCGGGCGGCCACAACGGATTGAAGTCGGTGATCGAGCGGCTCGGGAGCGAGGAGTTCATCCGGGTGCGCGTGGGAGTTGGAGAACAGGAAGAAGGAAAGAGTTTGACGGAACACGTGCTGGACCGGATGAACGCGGAGGAACGCCAGGCCTTGGCGGAATCGGCGGTCCGGGCGGCGGATGCGGTCGACTGCATCCTGGCCGAAGGCGTGGACCGGGCGATGAACGGCTACAATTGAGGAGGCATGAGGTGAATAAATACGAGGCGATGATCATCTTTCGGGAAACCCTGAAGGAAACGGAATGGGACGCGGCCGTGGAAAGCGTCCGCGCGGAGATCAAGAAACAAGGCGGCGAGATGACCAGCTGCACGCGGCTGGGCAAGCGCGACTTTGCCCGTCCGATGCAGAAGCAGCACAGCGGCCACTACGCGCTGGTGGCGTTCCAGCTCGACGGCGACAAGGTGGCGGCGCTGCAGGCGCGGCTGAAGTTGAACGAGCAGGTGTTCCGGGTGCAGGTGGTGGTGGCGCCGAGCGCCCCGCCGGCGCCGGAGAAGGACGAGGGCCATGGCCTCGCTGAATAAGGTGCTGCTGATCGGGAACCTGACGCAGGATCCCGAACTGCGGCGGATTCCGTCGGGAACGGCGGTGTCGACCCTGCGGCTGGCGGTGAGCGAATCGTTCAACAGCAAGAGCGGGGAGCGGGTGGAACGGGCCATTTATCTGGACGTGGATGTCTGGGACCGCCAAGCGGAGACCTGCCAGCAGTATCTGTCGAAGGGGTCGCCCATCCTGATCGAGGGGCGGCTGCAGATGGACACCTGGGACGACAAGGAAACCGGCCAGAAGCGCTCGCGGCTGAAGGTCCGCGCGGAACGGGTGCAGTTCCTGAGCGGACCCCGTCGCGACGGCGCGGTGCGCGACACCGCGGCCCCTTCGCCGGCGGCGGCGGGCGCCCCCCCCGCCTACGAGGACCCCCTGGGCAAGGCGGACAGTGACGAGGAGATCCCCTTTTAAACACGGAGCATGACGAATATGATGAACAACAAGAAGAAACGCGCGCCTCGCCGCGAGGCGAAGACCGACGATGCAACCCGGACGCGGACGCGCCTGCTCAAGGCCGACCAGCAGGTGGACTACCGCGACTATGAGTTCCTGCGCAAATTCATGACGGAGCGCGGCAAGATCCTGCCGGGCCGGGTGACCGGGGCGAATGCCAAGCAGCAGCGCCAGGTGAAGCGGGCGATCCGGCGTGCGCGGGTGATGGGATTGCTGCCGTAAGGCGGCGGAAGGACGGATGCGACATGGGCAAATCCATTGAAGTGATTTTGTTGGAGGACGTGGCGGAGCTGGGACGTTCCGGCGACGCCTGCCGGGTGCGCGCGGGCTATGCGCGCAACTACCTGTTTCCGCAGAAGCTGGCGGTGGTGATGACGGCCGGGACCAAGCGCCTGGTCGAAAAGAAGCGCGCCGAAGCCGTCGTTCGCCTCGCGAAGGAGAAGGAAGAGGCGGAGGCGCTGCTGAAGAAGCTGGAAAAGATGACGGTCAGCTGCAGCGTGAAGGCGAACGCCGACGGCCGGTTGTTTGGGTCGGTCAGCGCGGCCGATGTGCTGGCCAAGCTGGCGGAGGCCGGCATCGTGCTGGCCAAGAAGCAAGTGGTGATGTACGAGCCCTTCAAAGCCTTGGGCGAGCACGCGGTGGATCTTCACCTGCACCCGGAAGTTCGCGGCCAGTTGAAAGTCAAGGTCGTGGCCGAGAAGATTGCCGAAGCTTCCGCGGCAGCGGAATAGGGCGGGCCGGGACATGGCCGAAGCGGGAGAGGCGAGACCGGGCGCCCGGGTTCCCCGCCCCGGCGACCGCGTTCCCCCGCACAGCGAGGAGGCGGAACGTGCCGTTCTCGGATGCGCGCTGCAGGATGCCGCGCGCATCCTGGACCTGTGCATTGAGCGGCAAATTACGTCCGAGTCGTTCTATGTGCAGCGCCACCAGGGCATCTTTGAGACGATGCTGGGGCTGCACAACGAGCGCAAGCCGGTCGATTTCATCACGGTGGTCGAGCGGCTGCGCGAGACGGGCCTGCTGGACGCCTCGGGGGGCGAAGATGAGCTGGCGCGGCTGATCGCGGGGACCCCGACGACGGCGCATGCCGAATACTACCTGCAGCGGGTCTATGAAAACCATCTGCTGCGCCGGATCATCGGCGCGGCGCGGGTGGTGACGGAGGATTGCTACAAGGGGGAGCTGGAGGCGGAGTCGCTGCTGAACGCCGCAGCCGAGACGTTCAACTCCATGGGCGAACAGCGCCTGGGGGCTGAACGCACCTGGGGCCGGATCGTGACCGACGAGATGAAGGAGGTCGAGCGGCTGATCCAGGAGAAGAAGGGGATTACGGGGATTTCGACGGGGTTTGTGGACATTGACCGCAAGCTGCTGGGATTCCAGGCGGGGGATTTGATCGTGCTGGCGGCGCGGCCGTCGATGGGGAAAACCTCGCTGGCGCTGAACGTGGCGGAGAACATCGCGCTGGGGGCCCGCCGGTTGGATCCGCGGCCGGTGGCGGTCTTCAGCCTGGAGATGTCCGCGGAATCGCTGGTGCGCCGGATGATCTGCTGCCACGCCCAGGTATCGGCGAAGGACTTATCGTCGGGGCGCGTTGGCCCGCAGGAGCACAGCCAGTTGATGACGGCGGCGGACACGCTGCGCCAGGCGCCGATCTACGTGGACGACACGGCGGGGCTGGAGGCGATCGATTTGCGGGCGCGCGCGCGGCGCTTGAAGCGGAAGTACAACATCGGGTTCGTCGTGGTGGACTATCTGCAGCTGATGAACTATTCCAAGTTCGCGGCCGAGGGGCGCCAGCGGGAGACGGCGGCGATTTCGCAGGCGCTGAAGGGAATGGCCAAGGAATTGAAGGTGCCGGTGCTGGTGCTGAGCCAGTTGAGCCGCGCGCCGGAAACGCGCGAAAAAACCGCGGTTCCCAAGCTGTCGGACCTGCGCGACTCCGGGGCGATCGAGCAGGACGCCGACGTGGTGCTGTTGCTGCGCCGGCCGTGCAAGTACAAGGACGACAAAAATTTCGAGGACAAGCGACTGGCGATCGTGGACATCGCCAAGCACCGCAACGGCGAGACCGGAGAGGTGGAGCTGGATTTCGAGGAGCAATTCACGAAGTTCTGCAACCGCAAGGGCGACGGCGTGGACGGGGTTCACGAATGAGGGACGGAAGGACGATCATGGGCAAGCGCGGAATCCGGAGGTGGGCATGGGTGGCGGTCCTGTGGGCGACGGCAGCCGGGGCGGCGCCGATCCGTGACATCCGGGTGGAGCCGGCGGGGGAGGTGCCGGTCAATGCGGAGCAGGTGCTGGCGCAGGTGGGGGCCCGGGCGGGGCAGGAACTGGACCGCGCGGCGTTGTCCGACGACATCCGGGCCTTGCAGCGTTCCGGGGTGTATTCCTATGCGGAGGTTCGGCTGGAGCCGGCCGACGATGGCGGCATGGTGCTGGTGTTCCGCGTGGCGGGCCGGGCCAAGATCCGGGAGATGCGGATTGCGGGGGCCGACTACCTGGGCAACAAGAAGATCCGCAACCTGCTGGAGATTGGTTCGGGCGATCCGGTGGACAACGCTCTTCTGGGGCAGAAATCGCAGAAGGTCCGCGATGCGTATCGCAAGGAGTTTTTCCCGGATGCCCGGCTGACCTGGACGCTTCGGCCCGTGGCGGAAAACCCGGAGTTCACGGACGTGGACATCCAGGTGGAGGAGGGCCGCCGCGCAGTGGTGCGGCGGATCCGTTTCAACGGGAACCGCCATGTCCGGGCCAAGGAACTGCGGAAAGTGATGAAGCAGAAGCAGTCGACCTGGCTGACTTGGATCAACAATGACGGGATTTACGAGCCGGGCTTCCTGATGACCGACCGGGAGGCCATCCGAAAAGTCTTCATGGACAAGGGATACCTGGGGGCAACGGTGGGCGACCCGTCGTTTGTCTATGTGGGGAAGAAGAAGATCGACATCACGTTCGAGGTGGCCGAGGGGCCCGTGTACCGGCTGGACCAGTGGCGGATCCTCGGCATGACGCTGTTCCCCACGGGGGAAGTGTCGCGCGGGGTGGTGGCGTTGTCGGGCGGCGGCGCCTCGCTGGAGGCCATCCAGCGGAGCGCGCAGAACATCCGGGACTATTACGGATCGCGCGGCTACATCAAGACGGCGGTGGACCCGCGCATCACGCTGGACACGAACGCGGCGACCGCGGCGGTGTCGTACCAGGTGGCGGAAGGCATGTTGGCGTACATCCAGAACATCGAGATCCGCGGCAATGCGCAGACGAAAGACAAGGTGATCCGCCGCGAGATCGGCGTGCTGCCGGGCGAGGTGTACAACGAGGTCCGCGTGCGTTCCAGCGAAAACCGCGTGCGCAACCTGAACTACTTTTCCTTCGTCAGCGCCTATCCGGAAAGCACGGCGGCCTCGAACCGCTTCAACCTGATTTTCGACGTGGAGGAGCAGCGCACGGGGCAGTTCATGATTGGCGCCGGATTTTCCAGCGTGGACAACCTGATCGGGTTTGTCGAACTGACCCAGGGGAATTTCGACCTGTTTGGCTGGCCGCGTTTCACGGGCGGCGGGCAGAAGCTCCGCCTGCGCGCCCAGGCGGGCAGTTCTCGTTCGGACCTGGAGCTGTCGCTGATCGAACCGTGGTTCCTGAACCGGCGGCTTTCGCTGGGGCTGGACCTTTTCCGGCGGGACGCGGATTACTACAGCGATGAATATGAGCAGATCAACACGGGTGGTTCGCTGACGCTGGGAAGGCCGTTGTTCACGTTCAACCGGGTCAACTGGATCTACGGGCTGGAGGACATCGAGATCCGCGATGTATCGACCAATGCCAGCGCGCTGATCCAGGCGGAAAAGGGCGGCCGGCTGAAGAGCTATGGCACGGTGGAACTCATTCGCGACACCCGTGACAGCGCCTTTATCGCCACGCGGGGGTTCCGGGGTTCGGCATCGGCCACCCTGGCGGGGGGGCCGTTCGGGGGGGAATCGGACACCTACCAGTTCCAATTGCGCGGTTCCCAGTTCTTCCCGCTGTGGTTTGATCATGTGCTCAATCTCCGCGGGTGGACGTCCATGATCCATGAGTATGGCGATTCGGACCGGGTGCCGCTGTTCGACCGCCTGTTCGTAGGCGGTCCGCGGACGGTGCGCGCCTTCAAGTACCGCAAGGTGGGGCCCAAGGACGAGGACGAGGAGCCGATTGGAGGCCGTTCCGCCATCAGCGCCACGGTGGAATACACGTTGCCGATCGTGGACAAGTTTCGGCTGGCCTTCTTCTACGACGTCGGGGTGGTGTGGCAGGATCTCTATGAAAAGGATCCGGAGGCTCCCACCGAGGGCGATGGAATCGTGTGCGACGGCTATGGGCTGGGCATTCGCTTCGATTTTCCCCAGTTTCCGATCCAACTCGACTATGCCTGGCCGCTGCGGACGGACGACGTGACCTCCGACAGCGGGCGGTTCAGTTTCTCGATCGGCTATACGTACTGAGGGCGGGCACGAAAAACCCGCGCACCGGGAAGGGCGTGCGGGTTTTCGCGGCCGGAACGGCGCGCCCGTCTACTTGGCCGAGGCTTTGCGCAGCATGGCGCTGGCGCGGGCCTTTTTGCGGACGGCGGTGTTCTTGGAGATGATTCCCTGCTTGGCGGCCTTGTCCAGGCCGGAGCAGAACGTGCTGTAGGCATCGGCCGTCTTGGGGTCGGCCGGGGCCGCCACGGCGGTCAGCAGATGCTTGCGCAGGGTCTTGAGCTGCGATTTGGACTTGGCATTGCGCAGGCGGGACTTCTCGGATGTCTTGGCGCGCTTGG
>CAYODC010000120.1:0-6690 GCA_964402575.1 uncultured Verrucomicrobiota bacterium | reverse complement strand
TGCGGTTGTGCGCCTTGCGGATGAAATACCGCAGCATCGCCTCGGTCACCTCGAAATCCGCGATCACGCCGGCTTTCATCGGACGAATGGCCACGATGTTTCCGGGGGTGCGGCCCAGCATGCGCTTGGCCTCCTCCCCCACCGCCAGCACGCGGTTGGATCCTTGCTGGATCGCCACCACGGACGGCTCGCGCAGCACAATGCCCCGGTCCTTCACGTACACCAGGGTATTGGCTGTGCCAAGATCGATACCGATATCGTTCGAAAAATAACCTAAAAGCCAGCTAAACATCTGGACTCGTCCTACATGTTGAAGTTGCCTGATCGCATCTCAAACCCCAGCATATTGCCCGCCCGCCTCGCCCACCGTCAAGCGCATTCCTCACCACTCGCGCCGAAGAATTCCCCCCAGCGGACGCGGCCCTCTCCGGCGCCCTCTCCCCTCCGCCCTAGTCCCGGCCAAACTTGCGGTTGAGTTCCCGGTAGCTCAGCAGGATCACCGTGGGCTTTCCCCGCGGAGAGGTATACGGCATTTCCGTGGCCGCCAGGTCGCGGATCAGCCGCTGGAGCTCGGCATCGGTCAGTTCCCGCTGCAGGCCCACCGCCCGGCGCCCGGCGATTTCAGCCACCATGGGCTGGGCCCAGTCCTTCGCCGCGCCCTTTCCCCCTTGCAGAAAACCGTCGGCGATGTCCGACAACAACGGCCCCGGCGCCACTTCCGCCACCCAGGCCGGAAGCGCATCGACCAAAAACGTATCGGCCCCGAACTCCGCCACGCCAAACCCCATGCCCTTCAAGATGTCCATGTGCCGCCGGATCGCCTGCGCCTGCGCGGGCGTAACCGCCACCGTCGCCGGCGGCAACAGGCCCTGGGCGGGAACGTGGCCGGCCTCGACACCACCGAGAAAGCGCTCGTACAGCACCCGCTCGTGCGCGGAACGCGTATCCATCAGCACCAACCCTTCCGACGTCTCGAGCACCACGTAAAGCCCGCCCACACGCCCCATCACCCGGTAGTCGCCCCATGGCGCGGACACGGCAGAAGGTTGCTCTTCCGGCCCCGGCGGCGCTTTCCACTCCAGCCGGGTCTGCGTCACGGCCACCGGAACCGACGGCGCCGGGGGAGCCTCGGGTTCGGGGGCCGCCGGCATCCGCGCCGCCCCTTCGCTTCGCAGCCCGCCAACCGGCCGGGAATCCGGAATCTTGCCGCGGCTTGGCTCCGGTCCGACGATGGCCAGCCGCAACGCCTCGATGACGACATCGCGCACTTCGGTCGGCCGCCGGAAACGCACTTCCTTCTTCGCGGGATGCACGTTGACATCCACCAGCTCCGGAGACAGGTTCACATGCAGGAACAGCGGCGCATAGCGGCCCCCGGGCAACACCGCCCGGTAGGCGCTTTGAACGGCGAAATTGATCACCGGCGAACCGGAGGGACGCCCGTTGATGAACACCACCTGCATCTCCCGGTCCAACCGGCTGAAGGGCGGCGCCCCCGCGTACCCGCCGATCTCCACCACCCCGTTGCCATGCCTCAACGGCCGCAGATGCCGGGCCACCTCTTCGCCGTACAAGTCCCGGATGCGATCCAGCAGGCTGTCCGTGCCCGGCAACCGGTACACCTCCGCATCATCCGCCCGCAGCACAAACGAAATCCGCGTGTTCGCCAGCGCCTCCAGGTTGAAGGCCTGGCGAATGTGCGTGAACTCCGTCGGTGCCGACCGCAGGAACTTGCGGCGCGCCGGCACGTTGAAAAACAGGTTGCGCACCGCAATCTCCGTTCCCGAAGGCACCCCGGCATCGCGGACATCCTGGATCTTGCCGCCAAAAATCAGCATCTCCGTCCCCGCCGCGTTCCCGGCCCGGTTCGTCACCAGCGTGAACTGCGAAACCGATGCGATGGCCGCCAGCGCCTCGCCCCGGAAACCCATCGTGGCAATCGAATCCAGATCCTGCAGTTCCCGCAGCTTGCTCGTCGCATGCCGTTCGATGGCCAGCAACGCGTTGTCCCGGTCCATCCCGATCCCGTCGTCGCGGACCCGCACTAGCCGCCGCCCCCCATCCACCACCTCCACCTCGATCCGCGTGGCACCGGCGTCAATGGCATTCTCCACCAGCTCCTTCAGGACCGACGCAGGCCGCTCCACCACCTCGCCCGCGGCGATCTGGTTGATCACCGCATCCCCCCCCCCCCCCCGCCCTTCGGCGCCTCCTACAGGATGTCGATCTTCACGTCGTCATCGTCCTGGGCCACCACCTGCTCTTCCGCGGGCCGGTAGGTCGGCAGGAACCGGTAGTACACCTGCAGCGTCAGCGCCGCCAGCGTCGTGGCATAGACCGGATGCATGTTCTCGCGCCCCGTCGTGCCCCCCGCCAGGGCCAGCCCGGCGGAATCCCAGCTGCCATCGGCCTTCTGGTTGCGGATGAACTGCGGGGCGAATTCATTGTTCCAGCGCGTCCAGCTCCCCCCGCCCTCATGGAACTTGGTCTGGGCAATGTAGTACCAGGCATACATCGGCCAGCCGGGAGGATCCTTCCAACTGCACCGCGCGCCATCCAGGTAATCCAACCCCTTCTCCGCGGCCTGGCCGCTCCCGTGCCCCAGCAGTTGCAGGCTCAGCACGGCGACCGCGGTGATCCCATGCGTGCTGTGGCTGCTGGCATTGGAATAGTAGAAACTCCCGTCCGCCTTCTGCACGGACTTCATGTCGGCCATGGCCAGGTCCATGGCGGGCTTCAGGCGCGGATTGTCCGCGCCGGCGATGTACGCCGCCTTCATCGCCTGGACGCACCAGCCGCCCAGCGAGGTGTCGCGGCGCGCGCTCTTCTCGAAGCGATAGTCGAATCCGCCACCGGCCTGCTGCCCCGCGATCAACACCTCCACGCCCTTTTCCATCGGCGCCTTGAGATCCAGGATCCGGGTCATCCCGTAGGCTTCGCTGAGCGCGTAGACGCAGATGGCCTGAGCGTAGGTCCCCGCCGTCGTGTCCGTCCGGGTGAATTCCCCCGCGCCGTTCTGCCTCGCCACCAGATAGCGGACGGCGCGGATGACCGTGTCGCCGTACTGCTCCGAGGCCGTGGTTTCTCCATGCGCCAGGAAGGTCAGGATGCCCAGCCCCGCCATGGCTTCCCGGTCGTGGGAACCCCACGACCCGTCGGCATTCTGGTTCACCCGCAGCCATTCCAGGGCCCGCAAGACCGAATACTCGGCATGCTGCGCCCAGCGGTCGCCATAGCGCTCGCCCGCCTTGCGCCGGTTCTCCTCGCCAATCCGGTCCTTCAAGGGGCCCGCCACCAGGTTCTTCAGGATCAATGAACTTTCCACCGGCGGAATCTCCAGAACCTCCGCCGCCATCGCCGGTTCGGGCTGCGAAAATTCCGTCACGTCGGGCGCCTCCGGCGCCGACAGCTCCGGATCGGCCTGGACCCAGTCCGGCGGCATCTCCACGGGCGTGGGCAAAGGCAGAATGTCCGGCGGCGGCGGCTCGATCGGAACGATCTCCTGCTCCAGGTAGGTGATTTCGATCGGAGGCGGGTCCACATGATCCCGGGACAGGTCCACGAAAAATAATACCGCGAGAATCAAGAAAACGTGCAGCACAACCGCCCCTGCCGGCCCCGCCATCCATTCCGCGATATTCCGGTGCAACGCCCTGATCGAGGAATCCATACGCACCTCCTTGGGATGTACCGTACCATCTTCCCCCTATCTTGACCAGCCCAACCTGCACGCCAAAACAACAAAAAAGCGCTCCTGTTCACGCAGAAAGGAGCGCCTCCGGAGATCGATCGAACCGTCAGAGAATCTCGATCGTCACATCCGAATCAGACTTCTGGTCGATCGTCTCGGTTTCGATGGGCTTGTATGTCGGCAGGAAACGGTAATACACCTGCAGCGTCAGCGCCGCCAGCGTCGTGGCATAGACCGGGTGCATGTTCTCCCGTCCGGTGGTGCCCGCCTTGAGCGCCAATCCGGGGGACGTCCAGCTGCCGTCGGGATTCTGGTTGCGGATGAACTGCGGCGCAAACTGGTTGTTCCAGCCCGTCCAGTTGGCCCCGCCCTGGTGGAACTTGGTCTGGGCTATGTAGTACCACGCGTACATCGGCCATTCCGGCGGATTCTGCCATTTGCAGCTCGCATCCCCCAGGAAATTCAGGCCTTTCCGGGTCTCCGCATCGCCCGCATGGCCCAGCAGTTGCAGGCTCAGGACCGCCACCGCCGTAATGCTGTGCGTGCTGTGGCTGGCCCCGACCTTGCTGTAGTAGAAACTGCCATCCTCCGCCTTCTGCACGGACTTCATGTCCTGGATGGCTTTCTCCATCGCCTCGTGCAGCTTGGCATTCTCCGCCCCCCCGATGTAGGCGGCCTTCATCGCCTGGCAGCACCAACCCGCCAGGGACGTGTCGCGGCGATCCCCCTTGGCGAACTTGTAGTCATAACCGCCGCCGGCCTGCTGGCCGTCGATCAGCAATTGCACGCCTTTCTCCATGACGGACTTCAGCGACGGAATGCGGGTCATGCCATAGGCCTCGCTCAAGGCGTACACGCAGATCGCCTGCGAATAGGTGCCCGCCGTCGTGTCGGTCTTGGCGAATTCACCCTTTTCATTCTGCCGGGCCACCAGGAACCGAATCGCCGCCTCCACCGTCTGCCCGTATTTTTCCGAAGCCGTCGTTTCGCCGTGGGCCAGGAAGGTCAGGATGCCCAGCCCCGTCATGGCCTCCTTGTCATGCGTCCCCCAGGATCCATCCTTGTTCTGGTTGATGCGCAGCCATTCCAAGGCCCGCAGCACCGCCGCCTCGGCATACTGCCCCCACTGGCCGCCGAACGCGCCGATAGCTGCCGTCCGTCCCGCTCCGCTGCGATTGGCCATCTGCCCGGGCGCCAGCCCTTTCATCACGATCGGGCTGATCGCATCCGAGGCGATGTTCAGCTCGGTTACGGTGTCCATCTGGGGCGCCGCCGCGAAATCCTCCACGTCCGGCGGAGGCGTCATGTCCATGTCGACTTCCGGCGGCGTGATCTCGGCCATCTCCGGCAGCTCTTCGGGGGGCTTGATCTCGTCCAGCAGCTCGTCGAGCTGCTGCTCATCCACCTCGATCATCGTCACTTCGATCCCCGGATCCTTTTCCTTCGGCTTGATCATGCTGGCGAACACAATCAAGGCCACGATCGCCACGATGTGAAGGGTGATGGACCCCACCGGCCCCGCCGCCCATTCCATGAAGTTCTTATGCAAGGCCTTGATTGATGCATCCATGGCAATCTCCGTGCTGCAAATCTACCGCAAACTAGTTCGATGCGCTGACGACCGACAAGCTCTTGAGTCCGTTCTTCGCGCACAAATCAAGGGCCTTGACCAACTGCCCGTGTTCCGACACCGCCGACACCGTGATCATGATCGTCCGGCCCACGTCGATGGCCGCCACTTTTGCCAAGGCCTCGCCCAGCCGGTCCAGCGAGGCGGGAGCGTCGTTGACGGTATAGCCGTCCTGGTAGACCCCGACGCGCACCAGGTTGGGCGGCGGCGTGTCCTTCGGCGCGTTGGGATCCGGCGCGGGTCGGAACACGTCGAGATTGGTGATCACGTCGATCGGCTTGGTCGTCACGATGAAATAAATCAGCAATTGGAACACGACGTCGATCATCGGCGTCATCTCCAGCTCGGCCTGGGGCGAGTCGGGGCGTCTTCTTTTTCTGGCCATGGCCTTCCCTTTCCTAGGCTTTTTCCTTGAGGGCGGCGAACCGGATCTTCCAGAGCCCCGCCTTGCCGCAGAGATCCATCACCCGCTTGATCGCCTCGTGCTTGGTCGTCATGTCCCCGCGGATCACGACAGGCGTGCTCTGGCCCGAGTTTTTTCGGGCGTTGTTCAGGATCGTGTAGAGCTGGCCTTCGCTGATCCGCGTCTTCATGATCTGGATCGTGCCGTCATCCGTCACATCCACCAGCACCGTGCGGGGATCCTTGACCTCCTCCGTCGGGCCGTTGGGCGCCATCGCCATGCGGACGTTCGTCTCCATCGCCTTGTTCTGCATGGCCGCGGTCACCACAAAGAAGATGATCAGCTGGAACACGACGTCGATCATCGGCGTCATGTCCAGCTTGGCATCCGCATACTGCTTTTTCATGGGCGTATCCTCTCGCCGGAACGAAGGGGGCTATTCCTCCACCACTTCCACGTTGCGCAGCGCCTTGATCAAGTCCATCGTCATGCCTTCCATGCTCAGGATGATCCGGGACAGGCGGTTCTTGAAGTAGGTGTAGAGCGAAACGGCCGGAATCGCCACCACCAGGCCGCCGGCGGTCGTCCACAGGGCCTGCGCGATGTTCAGGGCCAGCATGGACTGCTGGGCGGCCCCGGCTTCGCTGTTGGCCAGGTTGGCGAACGCCATGATCATGCCTTGCACCGTGCCCAGCAGCCCGAGCATCGGAGCGATGCTGCCGCACATGTTCAGGTAGGCCACGCGCTGCATCAGCTTCTCGCTCTCGAGGTCGGCGGCCGCGCCCACCTGCTCCTGGATGACCTCGAAGCCTTCCTTCACGTTGCGGAAGCCGGCCATCAGGATGGACGGCAGCGGGCCCTGCTCCTTCTCGCAGCGCTGCAGCGCCTTCATCACGTCGCCCTGCTCCATCGCCTCGCGGACCTCGCTCACCAGGTTCTCCGGAATGATCTTCTTGGGATTGATCG
>CAYODC010000119.1:0-6715 GCA_964402575.1 uncultured Verrucomicrobiota bacterium | reverse complement strand
TCTGGATTCCCCACCCAGACCCCCACCACGACCTCGGGATTCCAGGCCACCGTCCATGCATCGCGCAATCCGGCCGAGGTTCCGGTTTTCCACGCCATCGGCGGCAACCGGACATCCGCCGCATGCCCCGTCGCATCCATGGCCCGTTCTTCGCCCGACAGGATGTCACTGACCAGCCAGCAGGCTTCCGGGGAGAACACCGGCCGCTCTGCCGGGCGTGCATCGGACTCGACCATCCGTACCGGCGCCCACCCCCCGCCGCGGGCCAGCACCGCATACGCATTGACCAGATCCAGCAGCCGGACCTCGGCGCCCCCCAGCACCAACCCAAGTCCGTAATGCTCGGCCGGTCGGGTCAGGGTCGAAAACCCCAGGTCGCGCAACACCCCGAAAAATCGCGCCGCCCCCACCTGCCGCACCACGTCGATCGCGGGAATGTTCAGCGACAGCACCAAGGCCTCGCGCGCACTGATCCGCCCCCGGTATCCCGGCGCGAAATTGCGCGGATCGAAATCGGAAAAGCGCATCGGCGTATCGGCCAGCATCGTGGCCGGTGTCGCCAGGCCCCGGTCGAACGCCAGCGCATAGGCAAATGGCTTCAGGGTCGAACCCGCCGCCCGCGGCGCCCATGCCCCGTTCACCTGCCCGGCGTGCGGATCGCGATAGTCCGGCGATCCCACCATCACCCGGACCGCGCCGGTCTTGACTTCCAGCACCACGATGGCTCCGCCCACCGCCCCCGTGCCCCGAAGACGCCGCCGCAATAGGCCCTCAGCCATCCGTTGCCAGCCCGCATCCAGCGTGGTCGTCAGCACCCCGCCCCCCGCTGGCGACGCGGGTACCCCCACCCAATCGCAAAAATGGGGGGCCTGGAACGGATAGCGCCCCTCGCGAATATCCAACTGTTGCGCCAGTGCCGCCTCCCTCTCCCCGGACGTGATGCTTCCGCAGGCTTCCATCCGTTCCAACACATAGGCCTGCCGCTTCCGGGCCCGGTCCGGATGCCGGTCCGGTCGCAGACGCGATGGCGATTGCGGCAGTCCCGCCAGTAGCGCCGCTTCGGCCAGGCTCAACTGCGCGGCCCCCTTGCCAAAATATCGCCGGGCGGCGGCCTCCACACCGACCATGTTGCCCCCGAACGGCGCGCGATTCAGATAATGCGCGAGAATGTCCCGCTTGCTGCAACGCCGTTCCAGTTGCAATGCGCGAAAGGCTTCGATCGCCTTCGTCAACAAGGTCCGCCGCCGGGGCTCCGCCATCCGAATCACCTGGGTCGTGAGGGTCGATGCCCCCGAAATCCGTTTTCCCGACAGCAGGTTCTGCCCCGCGGCTCTCGCGATGGCGATCGGATCCACCCCCGCGTGCTCCCAGAAACGACGGTCCTCGGCCGCAACCAGGGCCTGGACGATCCAATGCTCCGGCTCGGGCCGATATCCCGGACGGCAATCCAATCCGCCCGGCCCCAGACGAACACGCAACGGTTCGCCGTGGCGGTCGGCCAGTACCACCGAGGCAGGCAGCCTCTCCAGCATCTCCCCGGGGAAAGGCACCCACCACGGCGCCCCGGCGGCGATGGCCACCAGCCCGGCACCCGCCAACGCGACAAATCCCTGGAATCTCCGCCTTTTCACGGCTCCACGCGAATCTCGCCTCCGCCGCTCGTCCCGCGGATTTCCGGCTCGTACATCCCCGACACCAACGCCGGCGGCAAGGCATAGATGCCAGGCGTCACCGCCCTCACCGCGTAATGGAACCGGGTTTTCTCATGAACCGGTCCCGTGAAAATCAACATCCGGTCATCCCGCGATTCCCGGTGCCGGTCTCCTTCCCGCCTTTCCTTCAGCCAGGGCACGGTTTGCGATGCGGAAATGTGGGGATTCTCGATTTCCAGCCCGGCCGGAAGCAAGTCCTCGATGACCAGCTGGTCCAGCCGGTTCCCCAACGGATCCACCGTCAGGCGGACCACCAGCAACTCGCCCTGGCGAAAGGCCCGCGCTTCCACCTTGTCTCCGTTCAAATCAAGGTATTCCCGGACAATCGAAACGCCTTGCGCCGTGGTTTCCTCGGGGACCGCGGATACTCCCTCCTGCCTGACGCACACGTACATTTTGCCCGGACCGTCGTTTCGGATCGTCAGGGGCCCTGCCGCGCCCGGTCCGCTGGACCAGGCCACATCGTTTGTGTTGGAAAATTCCGCGTTCCGTCCATCCGGAAGCGTCATCGAGCCTGCCAGGGGTTCTTCCCGGTCGGGGAGATGCCGCGCCAGCTTTCCAAAGGCCAGCAAGGCCATGGCGTTGTCCTGCGTATTGCCCCAATGTCCGTCGTGCCGCCGGTCGCGCAGCACTTGCGCCAGCCGGGCCACGGCCGGATTCTCCGGATCCACATCCAACCATGCCGACAACAACAGCGCGGCATCGCGCACCTCGCTGTCCAGCAACCGTCCCGGCATGCGCGCCCGCGAAACCGGCAAGGCCAGCTTCTCCATCATCTCCACCGCCGACCGCGGTTCGCCCGAACGGATCAGCGCCGATGCCGCCAGCGCCTGCGCCCCGAATGTCAACCGATCGGCCTGTTCTCGCAGGCGCGCATTCCAACCGGCGTCGGGACGCCCCGCCAGCGCGAGCACGTGGCAGTAGTAGGCGCGCATCTGCATCTTGTCCTTCCACTCTTCCTCGGGAATCCCGGACGGGATCGCAAGATCCAACTGCTTCCGAACCCATCCCAGCGCGGCCTCCAACGCGGCTTCCGGCACCGCGAATCCCGCCGCCTTCGCCTCGGTCAGGAAATGCACCGCATAGGCCGATGCGTCCTCGTTCACGCCGGACATGAACGGCCAGAAGGCAAAGCCGCCGTCTTCCTGCTGCATCGAAACCACCCGGGAAATGGCCTTCGTCACCAACCCCGGCACATCGCCGATTGCCCGGTCCGAGGGCAGCAGCCGTTTGGCCCATTCCCCGGCGTGCAACAACGGAAAGGCCCCGGACACCGTCTGCTCCAGGCACCCATAGGGATAGTTCACCACGTAGTCCAGGGCCCTCCCGAGTTGCACCGAGGGCAACGCCGACAACGTCCCCGAAACAAAGAGCGACTCCGGAAGCCAGTCGGCCGGCGGAACGATCCGGACTTCTTCTCCGGCCGCCACCATCTTCAAATCGGTCGCCACGCGCGTCCCGGCCGCCGGCCGCACCGCCAATTCAATGGATTCCCGGTACACGTCTTCTCCCGCCTCCACTTCGAGAAGACACAACGCCTTGCCGGGCCCGGGTCCGCCCACCAGGGGAATCGGAACCTGCGCCGTGCCGCCGGCGGGTACTTCCATCTTCGATTCGGCGGTTTCCGAACGCAACGGCCCGCTGCAGGCTGCCCGGACGGCGGCCGTTACCGCGATGCGACCCGTGTTGTGCAGGGTCACCGCCGCCCCGGCCCGGTCGCCGATGGCCAGAAACCGCGGCAGCGCCGGCTGCACCACGAGATCCCTCCGCACGATCACCGGTTTGGCCGCCGTGCCCGTCATCGCTTCATTACAGGCCACCGCCATCAACCGGAGTTCGCCGCTGAACTCCGGAATGTTCATCTCGAACCCGGCGCGTCCGGCTTCATCCAGCGGCAGCCTCGCCTGCCATAGCGCCACCGGCTTGAACCGGTTGGCCTTGATGGGATTCAACCGCCGCCGCAACACATCGCCGCCATCTCCGCCGGCGGCCGGCGCGCTCTCGACCTCGTCTTCCATGATCGGCATCAATTCCGCATACAAATCGCTCGCTTCCCCGACCAATCCCCGCCGCGCCATGAATACCTCCATCGGATCCGGCGTCGCATAGGCCGTCAACAGGCAAATCGCTTCGTCCACCGCCATCACCGTCACGATTCCCGTCGCGGGAGCGCCATCTTCCTGACGCACCGTCACGACTCCGGACAGCGCCGTTTGCGGACGCATCGTCCCGGGCGCGGCTATTTCCACCGCCAGGGAACGGCCAGGCCGATCCACGGGCAGCGCCACGGTCCCCGTGGCCCGGTGCGCGCTCCAAACCGCTTCCGCCTGCGCTGGTCGGATCAGGGTCAGCGTGCACCATGCGTTCGGCGCGTAGGCCTCTTCCACGTGCACGTCCAATTCCGCCGTGTTTTTCTCAAGATTCACCACGCGGCATTCCCGCACATGGTCGGTTTCCACGGTCAGCAAGGCCCGGCCCGCATAGGGCGCGCGCACCTGCAGGCGGGCCGTTTCACCCGGCCGATATCGCTCCCGGTCCCAGGCAAGTTCCACCCGGCCGGGCTTTTCCCGGCTCCAGGCCGCCCAGGCCGGTTCCGACGACGCGGAACGAAACGCCAGGCGCGATGCGGCGCCCGTGGCCAAGTCCGCAACCTCCAGCATGTAGTCGCCGGAGGTGTCGACCGCGAAGGACCATTCCTTCGGCTCTCCATCCGCCGCCAGGGTGTCTTGGCGGATTTCCACGACTTGCCGTTCCGATTTCCACTCGTATCTCCCGTTGCGATTGCGCCTCAGCACCGAATTCCATGTCACCCGCGACAACGTCAAGACCAGCGGCTTCCCGCCTCCCGCCGGAGATCCGTCCGGCAGGACCTGTACCACCGACACCCGCTGCGTTTCGCCCGCACGCACCGAGCCCTCCCACGAGGGTTTCAACCCGATGTAGAACGGATACGGATCCACCCGCGCCGACCCATAGGCCGTCACCGCGCGCCCGCTCGCCTCCATGACCGTCGCCGCGAGAATCACGTTCAAGGCGGCCGGCGGACGCCATGCCTTGCGGGTGTCCACCGTGAACTGCCCCTCTCCCGCGGCATTCAAGGCCCCCGCGCCTATCGCCCGATGCATCGGCTCAAAGGTCTTCTCGTCATCGCCGAATGTCCACCCGGGCCACGCTTCCGGCTGGAAGGCAGCCGGACAAAACGTCGCGGCGGCGGTCACTTTGAGCCCCGCCGCGGCGGCCCCGAACAGATGCTCGCCGTGCACGCCGAATGTCAGGACGTCGCCGCCGGAATATCGCCCTTCCGGAGATGCCACCGCCACCCGGATCTGGGGCGGAACGAAATCCTCCAGCGAGGCCCACGTCCGCCCCAGTGCCGTATAGGTGCCCGGCATGGCCAATTCAAACTCGTATCGGCCGGTGGGCAAGTATTCCGGCAACACCACCTCCGCCGTGGCCGATCCGTTCTTGTCCAATTCCACTGGCACATCCTGGAATACACGCCCGTCTGGACGCCAGACCCGCAACCGGGCCGGAAAAGATTCCGGCGCACGCATCTGGTCGTCTCGCACAAAGGCCTGCACGAAAACCTTCTCGCCCGGACGGTATATCCCCCGCTCGGTGAACACCGCGGCCTCCAACTGGCCCGCTTGCAGATAGCGCGTTCCATCCGTACCCTCCCCCGCCTCTACCCGGGTCCGCTCCAGATCGATGTAGGTCAGATCGCCATCCGTCTCGGCCATCACCAGGAACGGGGCTTCGTCTTCCGGAATGTCCATCCGCGCCAAGCCATCGGCATCCGTGACCCCGCGCCCAATGATCTGGTTGTTGCGCGCATAGACGGTCACCGCGGCCCCGGCCACGGGCTCGGCCTCGCCCAGCGTATTCACCCATGCCACCAGCCCGCCCGGATAGACCCGTGCGGCCAGGCCCAAGTCGGTCACCACTAGCAATCGGCTGTCTCCCCGGGCTCCCTTGCCGTCGATCTCCAGCCAATAGACCCCGCGCGGCTCGCCATCTGCCAGCGCCCTCAGGTCGACTGCCCCTTCGCAGAGCGACCCGTCCTGGGCTGGCGCCAGCCGATTCGTGACCGACCGGACGTGCCCCGACAAATCATCCGTGGCGTTTCCATAATAATGATCCGCGTTCGACTCCCGCCGCGCCAACTGCACCAGGTTGTTGGCAAACACCGGACTCATGCGCGCCACGAACCGATCCAGGTTCGCCGCCGTAACCGGTACCCTCAACCCGCCCGCCGGCGCCAGGTATCGCCCCGGCGACTCCACCCGCAACGCCTTGTCCCGGGGCGGAAAATGGACGGTTCGCGTCAGCGCTTGCGGCAAGCTGGACCCGTTCGCCGCCGGCAAGCCTTCCTGGAACGTCACCTGATAGATCGCCCCGGGCTGGAAATCCCCCCTTATCACCAGCCCTTGCCAGCGCCAATGATCCACGGCTTCCACCGTGAAGGCCACCGCCGGCTCCACCGAGATGAATTCCTTCACCCCGTTCAATTCGGGAATCGCATTGAAATCGGCCCGCAGCAATGGCGGCTCAAACGACGGGCTCTCCGCCTCCACCTTGCGCAGCAGCAGGTTCATCTCCATCTTCAGCGTGCCGCTTTCCACGCGCCCGCTGGGCTTCGACTCCCCTGCCGAGGGCATGCCCGCGTCGAGTTTGTATTCCAGTTTCTCCGACAATACCGGATGCGTTTCCACCAACAGGACGTTGGCCTCCGGAGTCCCGGCCACATGATAGTCTACCGCCCCCTGCCCGGGGGCATGGAACCGCAGAAATCGCGTCATCTGTTGCCGGTCCGGACGGTCGCTGAACACAAACCGCATCATCAGTTCCCGCTCCGGCGACACATCCACCTGCTCCACCTTGCGCAGCCGCAGCACGCGCTCCTCCGGGACCTCCCTCTCGGTCTTCGGCACCGGCGCTTCGGCCGCCTCCCGGCGAGTGAGATAATCCGCCCACCGCCAGACCCCGTACGCATTTACCGCCAG
>CAYODC010000118.1:0-6760 GCA_964402575.1 uncultured Verrucomicrobiota bacterium | reverse complement strand
CCGTCTCCTGTCCGCTTTTGAACCGTCTCTGTTCACTTTTGAACCGGCCGCGACATCCGAATGATGACCCGCCGCATCAACACGCCCAGATCGGATGCATAGCCCCGCAACCCGGTGGCCCATGGATCGTAGGGCCGGTCCACTCGCAACGTGTACGTTCCCGCCAGCGTGCGCTCCCGGTCGCCCGCCGGCCGCGCCAGCACAACGCGGATACGCTGCTCGCCCGCCGGAACCTTCACGCGCACCGGCCGCCCGCCCCACGGCGGGCGGATCATGAGCATCTGGTGGGACCAATCTTCCGACGGAGGCATCCAGGCGCAGTCGGCTTCGAACACCACCGCCTGCCCGCGATCGGGCACTGGCCCGATGATGCCGCTGCCCTGGCGGGTCCACGTCGCACCCTTGCGCACCGCGCCCCACGGCCCCCTCAATCCCACCGGGCCCCCATCGAGAATTTTGTCCTGATGAATCGAAACGCCCGGCGCCAGGGGCGCCGCGCGCAAAAAGTGGTTTTCCACCGCGCGCCATCCGGGCTCCGCCGGGAAAAAGCCTTTGGTCGTCACCACCGGGAAGCGGCCGGTGATGGCAAACACCGGTTCGAGCCCAAACCCCTCCTCCAACGGACACGGTGCCCAGGAAGTAGCCAGCCAGGCCTCCTTGTCTTTCGCCACGTCGGCCAGCCACCGGGCCGCGGCCGGCCATTGCCGCCATGAGGTCTCGCCCAGGCCGACGACGCGCTGTTGCAAGCCGACGGCGTAGGGCACGCTGTGGGGATAGTAATCAAACACCACCCAACGCTCCGTTCCTAGCCGGCCCGCCACCGATTGCGTCCATTCGGTGGCCCCGCGTTCGTTGATGGTGAAATACGCCGCGGGCCAGCGGACGACATTGGCCGCACCCGCCAGCAGCAGCAGGGCCACCGCCCCCCAGCGCTTCGCGCCCCTCCACCGCGCCAGTTCCGCCGACATCGGCGCCGCCAGCAGCGCGATCCCCGTCAGCACCACCGGCAGGAAACGCCGCTGGCTCCACAACCCCACCGGCGTCTCCACGCCCTGGATGAACAGGAATAGCAGGCTGCCCCACAACAACGCCGCCAGCCACGCCCGCTCCCGGATCGGACGCGGCCGTTTCCAGATGCATATCGCCCCGAAAATCCACGCCAGCGCGCACGGCCAACGAATGCCGCTCCAGACCGCGGCGGCGCCCTTCCGCAGCGCATCCTCCGCCAGCGGCGGCAAGACGCCAATCAGCACCACCGGAACCGCGCTCACCGCCAGCCAGCCCCACGGCGTGAGACGTTCATCCCACCGCCGCCACGCCGCGCGGACTCCGGGACGGAATCCCGCCCACAGCATCAGCGGCGCTCCCAGCGCCAGCAAGCCCAGCGCCAAGGCGATCGCGCGGTGTTCCGGAATGCCCCAGATCATTTCGCGCAGCACGCTCCAGCGTGTCCAGTCCCCGTACGGCTGGCACACCCACCTCGTGATCGCCCAGAACGGCAACACGCCCGCCAGCAGGCCGGCCAGCATCGCCCACAGGGCCTTGGCGCTCCGCCATTCGAGCAGGAGTCCCAGGGCCACCGGCGCCGACAACACCACGAGGGTCGGGTGATACGTGACCGCCCAGCCCAGGGCAAACCCGGCCCAGGCCGCCCGGCCGTCCCGCCAGGGACGCAGCGAGGCTGCCGCCACCACCCCGGCCACCAGCATGGCCCCGACGCCCTCCGCATAAAATCCGCGCAGGAACCACGCCGGCCAGGCCGTGGCGAACGCCAAGGCGGCCACCACCATCAGCCCCCAGCCTCCCCCGGCGCAGAATCCGGCCGCCAGCACCAGCGCCCACCACAACGCCCCGACCACCGGCACGAATCGTTCCGGCGCCAGCAGCGCCCCGGGCGCGGCCGCCGCCAACGGCAGCGCCGGCATGAAGAACGGCCGGGTGTCCGCCGACTTCCATCCGGCCAGTTGAAAGGCCCGGTCGCGCGTCGGCCGCCCCCGCGGCCCCGGATGCAGCAGGAAACTCTCGCGCAATTCCTCCGGCACCTGGGCCAGGATGGGATCGATATCGTGGAATCCGCGGCCCTCCCGGAAGGCATGGGCCATCTGGCGATAGGTCATGTTGTCGAGCCCCGTGAAACTGTCGTCGTGCGGAAACGCCAGCAAGGCCACCGATCCGATCACCCACAATCCCGCCAGGCCCGCGCGGGCGCCACCCCCCGACTGGCGCCACCGCGAAAGAAAGGGCGGTCCGATCCAGGCCAGCATCGCCGCCAACGGAGCCCACGTCGCCAACAGCGCGGCGATTGACCAGATGTGCATCACGTCCCCCTTATATCACGCGTCACCCGCTCCGCCATGCCTTTTTCGGCCGGCGCAACCGCATTCGGTCGCGATTTGCTTGTCGCCGGCCGGGGCGACGGCTTATCCTTCCGCCTGCATGACGTCGGTAACCCCATCCTCTTCCCTGCCGGTAGCCGTGATCGTGCCCCATCTGGATCGGCTGGATGACACCGCCGCCTGCTGCCGATCTCTCGCGGCCCTCTCCCCCCGCCCCGCCCGGATCCTCGTCGTGGACAACGGCTCCACCGTCCATGCCGAAGCCGAGCTGGCCGCCGCCTGTCCCGATGCCCAGATCCTGCGCCTGGCCACCAACCGTGGCTTTGCCGGTGGCGTGAACGCCGGATTGCGCACCGCCCTGGCGGAAGAAAACCTCGCCGCCTTCTGGGTGCTCAACAACGATACCACCTGTCCACCCGACACTCTCGCCCAGCTGCTAGCCGCCTTGGAAGCCGATCCCCGCATCGGGCTGGTGGGCTCTCCTCTCCGGGAAGGCCACGGCGACAGCGACCGCCAAATCGTCCCCGCCGGCCGGCGCTTGATCATGCCGTGGGCCATCCCCTCGCCAACCTCCCCCAGGCAAGAACCCGATTACCTCACCGGCGCCAGCCTTCTGATCCGGCGCGCACTGCTCGACGACATCGGCTTGTTCGACGAGGCTTTCTTTTTCTTTTTCGAGGACGCCGATTTCAGCCGCCGCGCCACGGCAAAAGGCTGGCGCCTGGCCGTCGCCCCCGATGCCCTCGTGGACCATCGCGGATCCTCTACCATCCGGCACATGACGGAAATGCAAGCCCGCTGCTATCGTGCCGGTCATGTGCGCTATCTCCGCAACTATTCCCGCCTCCCGTTCCTGGCCGCCCTTCCCCCGTTCCTGTTCCGGCTGGCGGCGGACGCCCTGGCCGGACACCTCGGCGCTCTCCGCGGAACCCTCCGCGGCTGGCGCGAAGGCTGGCGAAATCCCCCCGCGGCCCCCCGGCCCTGATCAGCGCTTTGAATTCAACAGGAATTCCTCGCGGGCGCGCGCCAGGTCCGTCTCCGACAGGTTCAAGGCCTGCAGGTGGGCCGGCGCGAAATCGCGCGTGATCAGCTCCAGCGGCAGATCCTCCACCACCAGCAGTTCGCCCAGGTAGACATAGGCCGCCAAGGTGATGAAACGTCCGTTGTACAAGGGCCGGTGGTGATAGCGGATGGCCTCCAGCAGCTTGGGCGGAAAATTCCATTTCTCGCACAGGCGGGCGCCCACCTCGCAGTGGTTGAGCCCGTAGTGTGCCTCTTCATCGGCGATCCGTTTTTCGCGTTCCTTCCACGGCGTGCCCCGCAGCGGGGCGTCCCACTGCCGGGCCACCAGCAGCAGCACCAGCTTGCCGACGTTGTGCAGCAGTCCGACCACCTTGCACACCTCCTGGTCGTGCGGCACCAGGTTGGCATGCCTCCCCATCAGCGCGCAGGCCGTCGATACCTGCTCGGCATGGCGGAAATAGTCGTCCAGATGCCGCAGGCGCCGGAACGATTCCCGGATCAGGCGGTTGGCGTGCGACGCCAGAATAAAGTGGACCAGGTTGTCCATCCCGTAGTAGCGCACGGCCTCCGATACCGTTTCCACCGGATGCCCCACCCCCGTCGCCGCCGAATTCGCAAACCGCAGCAGGTCCGCGCACAACCCCGGATCCTTCTCCACCAGCGGGACAATCTGGAAAAAATCCACGTCCGGATCGCTGGCCACGGCGCGCAGTTTCATCGCGGTCGCCGGCATCGGCGGCAGCGCCTCGATCTGCCGGACAATCCGGTCCATCGCGGCCAGCCGTTCCGCCTCCTCGTTTTCCTTGCGGGCCTCGGAATCCTGATTCACATTCTCATCCTATCCCGCCGGCCCGCCCGCTTCAATCCCCGACCCGCCTAAAAATCACGAAAAGAATTTGGTCGGTTTTTCCACACCGTGGAAAATTCCCGCCCGTTTTTTCCACAGTGTGGAAACTTTTTTTCCACAGTGTGGAAAACTCCACGCCCCACCCCGTCAGCGGACCGCGCCGATGCGGATCGTGATGTCCTCGCGCCGCTCGAGCCGGTCCTTCTTGCCGTCCTTGATCCACAGGATCCGGTCCGAGGTCGCCAGCATCTTGTGGTCGTGCGTGGCGGAAATGACCGTCACGCCCAGCTCGCGCGAGAGCTCGGCCAGGAGATTGATGATTTCCTCGCCCGTGTGCAGGTCGAGGTTCCCGGTGGGCTCGTCGGCCAAAATGATGGCCGGCTCGTTGGCCAGCGCGCGGGCAATCGCGACGCGCTGCTGCTGACCACCGGACAGTTCGTCGGGCCGATGCGTCATGCGGTGCCCCAGCCCCACGCGCTCCAGGATCTGCTTCGCCCGCTCCTCCGCGCGCGCCTGCTCCCAGCCGTTGAAGATCAACGGCATCGCCACGTTGTCGATCGCGTTGTACGCCGGCAGCAGGTTGAACTGCTGGAAGACATAGCCGATGTGCTTGCCGCGGAAATACGCCAGCTCGCGGCTGGTCAGCGTGTTGAGGGTCACGCCGGCGACCTTGATGGTGCCGGAGCTGGGCCGGTCCAGCGCCCCGATCATGTTGAACAGCGTGCTCTTGCCCGACCCCGACGGCCCCATGATCGACAGGTATTCACCCCGCAGAATGTCCAGCTCCATGTCGCGCAGCGCGTGGACCTGGAGCTTGCCCAGGTCGAAGACCTTGTTCACGCCGCGGATTTCAATGAGGGTTTCGGCCATGCTGCGCCTCGCTAGAACGGCAGGGGAATGGCGGCCTTGCTCAGGAACGTGATGCCGACGCCGACCGTGGTGATGAGCCCCATCCCGCAGGCGAATCCGGCGCTGACGACGGGGATGTATTGCCGCCAGCGCAGCCCGAGCTTGCGCTTGAAGTAGTAGCGCCCGATCAACGCGCCGATGAACTGGGGAATCACCGCGTGGGGGGTCGTCTGGCCCAGGCCGCGCACCACCCCGTAGGTCAGCAGCACCGGCGCGCCCAGCAGCGACATCACCCCGAACAGGAACCCGCCGAACAGGGTGCCCGAGAGAATGTAGATGAACCGGAAGGCGTCCTCGAAGATCGAGTATTCGCCCAGCGTGGAGGAGAACATGATGCAGGCGTTCTCGGCGTGCAGTTTCCACATCTCGTCGGCGAAGGGATACACCGCCGAGGGCACTTCGTTGAGGCCCCAGATGAAGTTCATGAAGAAGATCGAGCTGATCAGGATGATCGGGAACAGGACCACCTGGGTCTTCCAGATGCTGGTGAACTTGGTGCCCGTCAGTTCGCACTGGCGGTAGAACACGGTCATGCTTCCGTAGTTCGCCATCGGAATCGGCAGGAACCACACGGCGACGCCCTGGTAGCCGCTCAGGATCAGCGAGGCCTCCCGGATGAACGGCACCTCGACCACCTGCCCCACCATGCCCTCCAGGCGCGCCGTCACGTAGCTGATCATCGGCGTGTAGACGAACCCCAGGAACAACAGCACCAGCATCACCCCCCGGTGCCAGTCGATCAGCCACCCGGACACCAGCGTGTACGTGATCGTCACGAGGAAATACACGAAGATGATCAGCCACGTCCGGATGTCCCCGCGGCCTTCGGGCACCGCGGTCGTCGACGACCGCGGCAGGGCCGCGGCCTCCCGCCGGGCCTGGCGGGCGTTGCGCAGGCTCCGGATGACCTGCCAGAACCCCCCGATCGCGATCGCGATCGCAATGCCGATCTGGAAGCTGAAGTAGAAGTCGATGTTGTTGAGGTACATCGTGCTGATGGTGTTTTCGCCGGGCGTCCAGCTCTTCAGGATGCCCACGTGGTGCAGCACCGGATTCATCACGAAGGTCGACAGCAGCCCGATCACCGCGCCGACCATCGCGAAGAACGGCAGGACCATGCCGAAGATCAGGTTGCCGAAGTCCCACGAAATCCCGGTCGCGACCGCCGGCAGGTACTGGCCGGTCTGGGCGGTGAAGTCGGAGAACGGAATCGGGAAGACCGTGATGGGCTTGCCGGTCAGCGCCCCCGTCAGCGTCGGCAGCAGCAGATACACCGTCCCGAAGGCGAGCCCCAGCGCCCCGCCGATCGAAAACACCCGCCAGCGCCACTTCTCCTCCGCCTGGCCCAGGCGCTTCTCGTCGGCGTCCTCCGCCAGCGCCATCACGCCCTGCGCCCCGATGGGCGCCATCGGGAAGGGCAGCTTCTCCACGTCGCTGGCGATCCGGAACAGCCCGTAGCCCAGGATGGTGCTGGACAATTGCCCGAAAAACGTCCCGAAAATCACCATGCCCACCACCGGCAGCCAGTCGGGATGGAAGAACGTGCGCAGGTTGTAGGAATGCGACGTGATCGCGGGCGCAAACCACTTGGGCAGGTCCGCGGCGATGCCCGTGGCGATCGCCGCGTCGCTGCGGATGAAGAACT
>CAYODC010000117.1:0-6780 GCA_964402575.1 uncultured Verrucomicrobiota bacterium | reverse complement strand
CCGTCACGGTCGCCACGACTTCGTAGCTGCCGGCGGCGGTCGGCGCGGTGGCCGAACCGTCGTAGGTCAGCGAATACGAAACGGCCGGGACGCAGATCGCGGACGCGGCGCGCGGCGTGCCGTCGTAGGTCTGGGACAGGTTCGTCAGCGTCACGCCCGCCGTCGCCTTCGCGATCGCCAGCGTGCCGGTGGCGCTGCCGGAATAGCCGGCTTCGGTCACCATCGCCACGACGGGATAGCTGCCGGCAGCGGTCGGTGCCACGTAGGAGCCTTCGTAGGTCGTCAGCGTGGCCAACCCGACCGGATCGGTCGTCACCGTGGCGGCCTTGGGCGTGCCGTCGTAGGTCTGGGACAGGTTGGACAGCGAGACGCCGGCCTCGGAAGTGGCCGCGTAGGGCATCACGACAATGTCATCGATGTTCACGCGGTGCGTCGCGGAGCCGTCGACCATCTTGAAGCGCAGATAGGCCGACTGGGCGACGGTAATCGTGTTCGACAGATAGACGAAGGCGCCGTTGATGCCGTCGGCCACCACGTTGGTGTGGGTCGTCCAGTTCGTGCCGTCGGTGCTGGTCTGCAGGGCGAACGTGCCGGCGGTGTCGTTGTAGTACATCCCGTAATTGAACGCGACCGAATAGATGCCGTTGGAGAACGGCGTCAGGCTCTGCACCACGCCGTTGGTTTCGGCCGCGGCGTCGATGAAGCGCAAGCGGATGGAGTTGGTCGTTCCACAACCCGTGTTGCGGAGGTCGTACGACGTGCTGCCGCGGTAGGCGTTGTCGAGGAACCATTGCGTGGGATTGACGGTGTTCAGGGTATTCGTGTGCGGCCCGTAGACCGCGCTGGGCACGCCGCCGCAGTCGAAGTCGATCACGAAAGGATCGCCGATGGCGGTGCCGCCGCCGGAGCCGGCGGGCTGGATGACGACGGCGGACGGGAAGACGTTGGTGGTGCCGACGTATTCGGCGTTGCCGGTCACGCAGACCGTGGCGTCGTACACGCCGACATCGAGCGGCAGGGCCGGCGAGTAACTGACGGACCATGGCAGGCCGGCCGGGGTCACGGTGAAGGTGTTGGTGTGCACCGCCCCGTCGAAGGTCGTCGTGATCGGCGCGTCCATCGAACAGGTCGCCTGCGCTTCCGAAATCGTCACGGCGTTGCTGAAGACAAACGTGCCGCCCAGGTAGTTGGCGTCTCCCGTCACCGTCACCGTCGCGTCGTACGTGCCCGGACCCACCGGCGGATCGGCCGGCGAATAGCTGACGCTCCACGCCAGGCCCGTGGTCACCGTGAAGAGGTTCGTGTGCGCCGACCCGTCGTAGGTCAGGCGGATCGGCGCGGACATCGCGCAGGTCGCCACCCCCTGCGTGATCGTCACGGAGTTGGAATAGACGAAGGTCCCGCCCAGCAGGTATTCGCTGTCGGGGATCGTCACCGTGGCCGTGTAGACGCCGATCTCCACCGGGTCCGCCGGCGCGTACGCCACCGAGTACGGCAGCCCCGCCGGCACGGTGGTGAAGGTGTTGCTTTGCAGCATCCCCGTGAAGGGCACGGACCGCACCGCGTCCAGCGCGCACTCCGCTATCCCGGTCTCCGGCGGAATGTAGGACGTGATCCGGATGTTGTCGAGATTGGCGTACATGTTCCGCTTCGAACACGTCCAGGTGATGCGGAAGTCCACCGGTCCGAGCACGTTCACGGTCGTGACATTGGTTTGCAGACTGGTGACATCCTTCGTGCTGACCGAATCCATGGTCGTCCAACCGCCGCCGGCATTGTACTGGGCCTGGATCGTAAACGTATCGCTGTTCTTGTACCGCGCATAGGCCCATTCGAAATCCCCGATCCCGTTGGTCAGGCTTCCGACCAGATAGAGTCCGCCGTTGTAGTAGCGCAGGCGCGCACCCCGGTCCCCGTCCAGATGGTCGTCCACCGTCGGAGCCACCACCACCGCGTTGGACACCACCCACATCCGGCCGGCAATCGCATGGGGACTGAAGTCGGAATAGGTTTCCTTCAACGCCGAATCCTCGAAGTCCATCTCCAGAATGCCCGTGTCGAAGGGCTCGGGGTCCTCCTCGTTGGGAATGCCGTCGCCGTCCGCGTCCGGATCGCACAGGTCGCCGATCCCGTCGCCGTCGATGTCGGACTGGTCGGCATTGGGCGTGTACGGACAATTGTCGGCGCCGTTCAGGTCGCCGTCGCCGTCGATGTCCGGATCGCACGCGTCGCCGATCCCGTCGCCGTCGGTGTCAGTCTGGATCGGATTGAAGGTCTCCGGGCAGTTGTCCACGTCGTCGAGAAAACTGTCCAGATCCGTGTCGCCCGGCGCCAGAACCAGGCTTCCACTGGTCTGCTGGGCGTTGATCGCCCCCGGGGTCATCAGGGCGTTGTACCAGGTCCCCGCCGCCATCAGCACGTTGTTCGGGGCCTGCGGGCACGTGTCCGTGCTCGAATCCGTGCCGATCTCGTGCAGGTAGTTCTTGCTGCCGGCCGGAACCGAGCGCGACACCGTGTCCGGATCGTCCACGCCGATGTCGTAGGTGTCGCCCAGCCAGACCACCGCGTCGAGCACCTGCCCTTCCGGATCGTATAGGATCAGGCCGTCGCCCGAAGCCAGCATCCCGCTCGGCAGTTCAAAATCGGTGTTCGCCACGTTGTTGGAGACCTGGCTGACCACCGCGAACCCCAGCGGCACGTCGCCCGCGGACAGCACGCCGTCGTCCGGCACGACAAACGACGGAAACGTGAACGTCCACACCGGCCCGTCCGTGGTGTCGCTGCCGTTGCGGTGTTCCACCTGGTACCCGGCCAGGTCCAGCCCCGCCGGGGCGATGATCTCGAAGAAATCATTCGTGTCCGTGCCCTCGCCATTGCACTGCACTTCGTTGAACATCGGACACAGGTTGGTGGACGACCCGATCACCGGAAACATAAAGGAGTTGGTCGCGGAAAAGTTCGTGTGGACGCCTTCGGGGCCTTCGCAGGTGTAGCGCACGTAGTAATCCAGCACGTCGCCCATTTCCTTGGCCACGTTCAACATCGGCGTGCGCCACGCCGTGCTTTGGTTGGTCATGCCCGCCTCGATCCAACTGCCGCCCGCCACCCGGAACACCCCCGTCGCCGTCAGATTGCTTGCCAGCAGGTTGGGCGTGATCCCCACCGTGATCGCAAATTCGTTCGTGGCCCGCGGCGCGCCGGGATCCAGCGAGGGCCCGGCGGACACATAGGCTTCGGCAGACGCCAGCGCCTGGTGCCAGCCGGGCGTCACCGCATAGGTGCCGGCCGTGATCGTCCATTCCTGCGCATCCCAGACGTGGTACGGATCGCTGACGCCGGCGTTGCGGGCGGCGACGGAATTGGCGAAGCCCCACGCGCCGGGCACGGCGCCGATCTGGCCGTAGACGTCCGAGACGGAACCGTTGGGCTTGAGGAGCGCGACGGTATCGTTGCCGTCGAGCGAACCGATGACCGCGGCCGCCTGCTGGGCCGCCACACCCCAATAGTTGGAATAGGCGCTCAGCGAGGCCGCCACGACGTAGGTCGCGCCGCCCGCCAGCGTGCCCGACAGGGCCACCAGCGTCGGATTCGTGGAGCCGTTGAGATACACGCCCAACTGGTAGCCGGTCAGGTCCAGCGAACTGGAACCGGAATTGTTGATTTCGACGTAGTTGGCGTTCGACCCGCTGGAATCGTCCACAATCTCGCTCAGGATGGCGACCTGCGTGATGCCCGGCACGGCGTCGATCAGGTGAAAGTCCGCGAAAAGCATCCGGTGGTCGCTGGCGTCCATGCTGGCGGTGCTCGCCGGAATGGGGCCGGGCTTGTGGAGCCCTACACCTTCCCCGTCGAATTCCGCGTTGTAGATTTCCCCCGTCGGCGCACCATAGGCGCTGTTCATGATTTCGTCGCTGAACAGGATATAGTCGAGGCGGTAGCGTCCGCTTTCCGTCTCGTAGTAGTGCGTCCAGGTCAGGTTCGTGCCGGTATGGGACGGGTTGATCCAGCCCATGTTGGCCTGCGTCAGCCGCTCGGTCGGATATTTGCTGTAGGGCAGCGTCCAACTGGCATTGGTGTTCCACGGCACATCGGAACCATCGTTGAAGTCCGCCGTGGAGTTGCCCAGGCTCGCGTAGGTGGACTGGTAGTAGGCCAGATCGAAATAGTCGTTCTGGGTCAACGCGATGTCGTCGTTGAAATCCCCCATGATCGCGTATTGCACATTCTCCACCGGATTCGCCGCAACCAACCGGTCGAAATACTGGACGATGCGGCGAATTTCAAATGCGCGCTGCAGTCGGGCCGACTTCGTGGTCGTCCCGGCCTTGTTGTGCGTCGACGCCACGTGCAGCGGGTACAGGGCCCCGGGCACTTCGATCGTCGCCACGATCGGCCAGCGCATGATTTCCACCGCCGTGGGATCGTAGTACGTTTCCTTGATCAAATCGGTTCCCGTGATGGGATACTTGCTCCAAACCCCTGTGCGCATCGAGTTGTCCAGCGATCCTCCGCTGGACATCGCGTAGTACGGGTAGCCCAGGCGAGCCGCCAGCGTGATCCACGCCTGCATGTCTTCGTCCGCATACAGCTCCTGGAAGCAGATGATGTCCGGCTGGACGCGCTGGATGGTGTTCGACACCGCCGCGTAATCGGTGTCATTGGTCGTGCCCCCATCGTCATTCGTGTCGATTCCGAACGCCACGTTGAACGAAGCAATGCGTACCTCCACCGCCCTGGCGGGCCCCACCCAAGCAATACAGCCCACAACGGCCAGGGCCCACAGGCCCCAGCGCACTATCCGATCCTTCATCATTTCAGGCTTTCATCCTCACCCCGCCCACCCGGGCGTCTGCCCGGTTCGCTCCCATGGCAAACAAAGCAGGAAAGAAGGTATCTCAACCCGCCATAACAAGCAAACACAATCTTAACAATTGAATTCCGCCCCCCCTTTTCGGGACAATCACGTCAGAGCAGCCAAGGAATCCCGCCGTTTCCCGGCTTCTTCCCATGCCCCCAGCTTCTCCGCCAAATCCTCTTCCAGCGCCTTCCGTTTTCGTCCGGCTTCCGCCCGATCTTCCGCCGAGGTATCCGGCGACGCTAATGTCTGGTGCAGATCATATTGCTCTTTTTCAATCCGTGCGATTTCTTGCTCCAGATTGGCCACTTCCCGCTCCAATCGCCGCAGGTCGGCTTTCATGGCCCTTCGGTCCTTCAAGGCTTCCGTCCGCGCCGTCTTGGCCGAATCGACAGGCCTCTCCGCAACCTCCCCCCCTCCCGCTTCCACTTCCCGGGCGATTTTGTCTCGGTAGTAGTCATACCCCCCCGAAAACCTCCGCACCCCGCCCCCCCCCGGCGATACCGCAAGGATCCCCTGCGCCACCGCCCTCACGAACTCCACATCGTGCGACACCAGCACCACCGTGCCTTCGTAGACCGCAATCGCTTCCTGCAAGGCTTCCCGGCTTTCCACGTCCAAATGTGTCGTCGGCTCATCCAACAGCAACAAATTGGGCGGACGGATCAGGATCCGCGCGAACGCCAGCCGGATGCGCTCGCCGCCCGAGAGCACCTCGACGCGCTTCTCCGCCGCCTCGCCGGAAAATCCAAATCCGCCCAGCACCACCATGTGCCCCGCCACGCGCTTGCCCTCCCCTGGCGCCAACTGCCCCGCCATCACGCGCAGCAGCGTCGTCTTGCCCGCCCCGTTAGGCCCCACCACCGCCAGCTTCTCCCCCTTCTGCACGGACAAATCCACTCCCCGGAAGATCCACGCCGCGCCTTCATAGGCAAATCCAATCCCTTCGCAACGCAGCACTTCCTGGCCGCAATGCGGCGGCTTCGCCAGCCGGAAATGCCCCCGCCCGCGCGCCACTTCCGCCACTTCCGTCCGCTCCATCTTCTCCAGCATCTTGAGCTTGCTCTGGACTTGCGCCGCCAAGTTTGCCTTGGCCCGGAACCGCTCCACGTACCGCTCGATCTGCTCTCGCCGGCGAGTTTCGTTGGCCCGCCGCGCCAGCGAGACCTCCCGGCGCTTTTCCCGCTCCTGCGCATACCACGAATAGCGCCCCGGATACCGCGTCACCCGCCCCCCCGCCACCTCCAGCGTGATGTCGCACAGGCATTCCAATAGATATCGGTCATGCGAAATCATCGCCAGCGTCCCCCGAAACCCCTCCAGCCGCCGCCGCAACCACTCCACCGCCGGCAAATCCAAATAATTGCTGGGCTCGTCCAGCAGCAGCAAGTCCGGCTCTGCGATCAGCGCGCGGCTCAGTTCCGCCCGCATCTGCCACCCACCTGAAAACTCCCCCAGCGGACGCTGCAGATCTTCCACCCGAAACCCCAGCCCGGTCAACGCCGCCGCCGCCCGCGCATGCAGGTCGTATCCCCCCTGCACTTCGAACTGCGTCTGCAGCTCGCCCAGCCGCCGCAGCAGCGCCCGCGCTTCGCCATCCTCGCCCACCGCCAGCCGCTCCTCGATGTGATGGATCTCCGCCCGGATCGTCTCCAAGTCCGGCGCCGCCCGCTCCACGAACGTCAGCAAAGGCGTGTTCTCTTCCCCCAGCCGCACCTGCTGCCGCAAATGCCCGATCCGGATGTCCTTGGCCCGCGTCACCCCCCCGGAATCCACATCGCTTTCCCCCGTGATCAGCTCAAAAATCGTCGATTTTCCTGCCCCGTTGGGACCGACAATCCCCACCCGCTCCCCCGCCAGCAGACGGAAATCCACCCCGTCGAGCACCACCTGCCCGCCGTACCGTTTCTCCACCTGTTGGAACT
>CAYODC010000116.1:583-6795 GCA_964402575.1 uncultured Verrucomicrobiota bacterium | reverse complement strand
GCGTCGCCTTCGGCGCCAACGCCCCGCAGACCATCAAGGCCTTCAAGGAAGCCGAGGCCCACAACGGCCCCTCCATCATCATCGCCTACTCCCACTGCATCGCCCATGGCATGAAGGACATGAAGGACGGCCTCGAACAGCAGAAGCTCGCCGTCGCCTCCGGACACTGGATCCTCTGCCGCCGCGACCCCGCCCTCGCCGCCCAAGGCAAGAACCCCCTCCAGCTCGACAGCAAGGCCCCCTCCGTCGCCCTCAAGGACTACATCTACAACGAGACCCGCTACAAGGTCCTCACCAAGATGAATCCCGAGGCCGCCGCCAAGCTCCTCGAACACGCCCAGGCCGACGTCGCCACCGATTGGGCCAAGTACGCCAAGATGGCCGACCTCCCCGCCCCGGCGGCCCCCGCCGCCCCCAAGGCCTAGCCTTCTGACCGGCAACCGCGCCCCGGAGTCCCCTCCGGGGCGCTTTTTTTGTCCGTGTTTCTCTTAACCAATCTTCAGAATTGCGGTTTTGAATCTCAGAGCATTCAGCGCCAGATTGGGACGCGTGGAAAACCTGCGTCCAGATTCCGCAGCTTGGCCTGCACCCAACGGCGGCCGGCCCGTGGAGCTGTCGGTCCTCATCCCGGCCTACAACGAAGAGGACTGCCTCGGCGCACTCGTTCGCGAAACCGCCTGCGTCCTGCATGGCCTGGGCAAATCCTTCGAAATCCTCGTGACGGACGACGGCTCTTCGGACCGTACCCCCAGACTCCTGCACGATCTCCGCGCCGAAATCGCCGAACTCCGCGCCATCCGCCTGCCCACCAACTCCGGCCAAAGCGCCGCCCTGCTGGTCGGCATCCGCGCCGCGCGCGGCAGGATCTTCGTCACCCTCGACGCCGACGGCCAGAACGACCCGGCGGACATTCCCGCGCTGCTGGCCGGCTTGGAAAGCTGCGATTTGTGCTGCGGCTACCGCGTGCGGCGGCAGGACGTTTGGTCCAAGCGCATCGGCAGCCGTCTGGCCAACGCCGTCCGCAACCGCGTCCTGCGCGAAACCATCCGCGACACCGGCTGCACCCTCAAAGCGTTCCGCTCCGAATGGGCCGCCCATCTGCCCCTCCAGTTCCGCGGCTTGCACCGCTTCATCCCGGCCCTGCTGGCCATGGCCGGCGCCCGCATCGCGGAATTCCCCGTCCACCACCGCCCCCGCGCCGCCGGCCAAAGCAAATACACCAACTGGGGCCGCCTTAAGGAATCCCTCTGGGACCTCGGGGCCGTCCGCTGGATGCAAAAACGCTATCGGTCGATCCCAACGGAGTCCCCGCCATGGACACTCTGAAACACTTCCTCAACGTGCTGGCACAGCCGATGGGCTTGCTGGGCCTGCTCGGCCAAACCCTCTTCTTCTCCCGCTTCCTCGTCCAGTGGATCGCCTCGGAAAAAAACGGCCGGTCCGTTGTCCCCCTCTCTTTCTGGTACCTCTCCATCGGCGGCGGCCTCCTCCTCCTGATCTACGCCCTCTGGCGCCACGACCCCGTCATCACCCTCGGCCAGGCCGTCGGCCTCTTCGTCTATGTCCGCAACCTGATGCTCATCCACCGCCGCCGGGCCGTGGTCCCCAGTCCATGACGTCGCCCACACCCCGTCCCGCCTTCTGGCACCTGCTGCTCCTCGCCGCGCTCCTGTGGAGCGGCGAATATCTGCGCCGCGATCTCTGGGAACCCGATGAGGCCCGCGTCGCCTACGTCTCCCGCGAAATGGCGCAGGACGGCCATTGGCTGGTCCTCCATCGCCACGGCGAGTTTTACGCGCATAAGCCGCCGCTGCTCTACTGGCTGATCAACTTCTTTTCGTTCGCAACTGGGTTGCCGATCGGCCGCCTGACCGCGCGCCTGCCGGGTTTCTTCGCCGGCCTGTTGACGCTCTGGGCCACGGCGCGCCTTGCCGAACGATGGGCCTCCGCCAAAGCCGCCTGGCCCGCCGCGCTGACACTCATGACCACTTATCTGTTCTGGCACGAGATCGGATTCGCCCGGCCCGATGGCCTGTTGCTGGGATGGACCACGGGCGCACTGGCCCTGCTGTTTTGGAACGACGACGAACCGGCACTCTGGAAACCCGCGCTGGCGTGGGCATGCATGGGACTGGGCATCCTAACCAAAGGACCTGTCGGGCTCCTCGTTCCCGCCGGCGCCTATGCCGCCGCCCGCCTCGCCGCCGGCGAAGGCCGCCTCCTGAAGAAATCTCATTGGCTCTGGGGCCCGCCGCTCGCCTTGGCCCTTCCCTCCCTGTGGCTGGGACTGGCTTGGCTCCAAGGTGCCCCGGACGGCTATTTCCGCGAATTGCTCTTTTCCCAAAACATCGATCGCGCCACCGGGGGAGACATCGGCAGCGGCCATGTCCGGCCCCTGTACTATTTCCTCTCCACGCTCCCGGCCGATCTCCTGCCCTGGACCTTTTGCCTGCCGGCCGCCGTGCGGGTTCTCTTCCACGATCCCGCGCGCCGTCTTCTACTGCGACGGCTGGGCGGCTGGATCGGGTTCATCTTCGTCTTGTTCAGCCTCATTGCCTCCAAGCGCAACATCTACGTCTTGGGACTCTTCCCCGCCGCGGCTATCTTGCTCGGTTCCGCCTGGACAGATCTGGAAACGGCGAAATTCCGCTGGGCCCGGTTTGGGCGCGGCGCGTTTCTTCTGCTTCTATCCGTATCCGGCCCGGCGCTCCTGATCACCGGCTTCGTTCCCCGGCTGCCCATTCCGGGTGGGGCCCTCTGGCCTTCCGGCATCGTCGCCACGCTCGGAAGCATCGTGCTCTGGCGCGAATCCAAACAACCCCATCCACCCCGGTTTTTCCTGTCCGCTGCCGCGTTCTTTCTGGCCATCCAGTGGACCGTCGGCCTCTTCGTCTATCCCGCCGTCAATCCCCTCAAAACGCCCGTGACCCTCGTCCAAATCGTAAAGGATCGCCTGCCGCCCGGTCGCCCCTTGCTGCTCTACAACATCAACGGCGAACTGCTGGCGTATTCTTCCAACCGCCGCGGCCAACGGGTAAACTCACCGGCGGAGTTGCGCGCAGCCATGGAACGGGAACGGCACGGCCTGGTCGTTTTCACCAAAAGCGTTTTCGACGCCTGGCCCGCCGATGCGCCACTCTCCGGCGCCGTCGGCGACTTCCGCTCCGGCAGCCGCCGCTACGTCTGGCTGGAATTCGCTCTCGACCCACCCCCTCCTCCCTCCGGAGATCCCCGCCCATGAAAACCCGCTACGAAAAGCTTCGGCTCCCCATCTCGCGCCTGGCCTCCTCCGCCGCCGTCCTGCTCCTGCTGTTGTCAACAAACCGCTGGGAAACCGGCGGCGAAGGGGGCGCGACGGGCCTGTTCACGCTCGGTATGTTCCTTGTCGCCATCGGATCGCTGGGCCGCATGTGGTGCTCCCTCTACATCGCCGGCTACAAGGACCGCTCCCTGATCACCCAGGGTCCCTACTCCATGACCCGCAATCCACTCTATTTCTTCAGCGTCTTCGGCGCGCTGGGCGTCGGTTTCTGCACGGAGACGTTCACGTTCCCCTCCCTGCTCCTGGCCGTCATGGTCCTGTATTACCCCCTCGTCGTCCGGAAAGAGGAGCGGAGGCTCCGCGAACTCTTCGGCATCGATTTCGACAACTATGCGCGGCGCGTGCCCGCCTTTTTCCCGAACCTCGCCCTGTTTTCCGAACCGGACACCTACGTCGTGAAACCCGTCGTCTACCGCCGCCACATGTTCAGCGCCCTGTGGTTCGTCTGGATCGTCGGACTGCTAGAACTGGCGGAAGGGCTCAAGGAAATGGGCTGGATTCCCACCTTATGGTCCTTCTGGTAACCCCGCGCACGGGCCGGCCGGCGTCCCATCCCCCGCCATGCTCCGCGTTCTCAATCACCACTTGCTCCGAGAATTCATCCGGGGCTTCCTGCTCACCGTGACCGTGCTGACACTGGTGATGTACGTCGGCGCGACGGTGCAGGCCATCGACTACATGTCCCGCGGTATTTCCGGAACACTTATCCTGAGAATCTTCGCCCTCAACGTGCCTTTCACTCTCTCGTTCGTGATTCCGGTCAGCGTCCTGACAACGGTACTATTGCAGTTCGGCCGGCTGTCGGCCGATGGCGAAATCACGGCGCTGAAAGCCTGCGGGGTGAGCCTCTGGCAAATCGCCGCCCCCATCGTCCTCTGCGCTCTCCTGCTGTCCGCCCTCTGCCTGTTCATCAACGCCGAAATCGCCCCGCGCAGCCATTACCTGCGCTACAAGATGCTCCGCGAACTGGGCGAGGTGAATCCGCTGGCCCTGCTGGAGGAAGGGCGCTTCATCAGCGATTTTCCCGGGGTGAAAATCTACGTGGGCACGAAATCCGGCGCGCGCCTGGAAGACATCGTGCTTTATCAATTCGGCGAGGCGGGCGCACGGGCCGAAATCCGCGCCCGAGTCGGCCAGGTGACTTGCGATTTCAACCGGCAAGTCATGAATATCCGCCTCGATCAGGCCCGCTTGACCGAGTACGATCAGCGCGACCCAAACAATCTGGCCAACGCCCGCACACTCACCGCAGAGAGTTATCCCGTCACGCTCGACCTGCGAAACCTGCTGAATAAAGGAACATTCATCAAAAAACCCGCTTCGCTGTCCCTCGACGAACTGCTCCGAGCCATCCAGAACGTCCGGCAGACGTTCCCGGACCTCTTGGAACCAGGCGTCCCCCGCATGCGGATCAAATTGGCCGTGGAGGCCAGCAAACGGCTGGCGCTGGCGCTGTCCTGCTTCTCCTTCGCCATGCTGGGCATTCCACTGGGCATCCGGGCACACCGCAAGGAATCCTCCTTAGGCATCGGCATCGCGCTCGCGCTGCTGTTCGTCTATTACCTGTTCATTATCGTGGCCGATTCCCTCCTGGATCGCCCCGACTGGCGCCCCGACTTGATCCCCTGGATCCCCGTGCTCGGCGGCCAACTCCTGGGGGGATTCCTGCTCCATCGGAACCGTTGAACGCGCCCTGCCGAGCGACGCCGCCGGCCACCTATCCCGGCACCACGTTCCCGCACGCCGGCAACCAACACTCCAACCGCGCGCCGCTCTGGCCGGGATTGGCCAGCTTCAGTTCCCCGCCATGCACCGCCGCGATCTGCGCCGCCAGCGGCAATCCCAATCCCGCTGTGCCGGTCTCGCTCCCCGGCACCTGCGTGAAGCGTTCGAAGATTTTCTGCGCGAATTCGTCCGGTATCCCCGGACCGCTGTCCGTCACCGACAGGCATACATCGCCGGCGGCCGCGACAACGTCGATCCGGACTCCCCCCCCCCTGGGGGTATGCCGCAGCGCGTTGTCCACCAGGTTGCCCAGCAGTTCGACCAGCAATTCCTCGATCCCGGCCACGCGGACGTTGGCGGCGGAGGCCACGGCGAATTCCACCCCGCGGGCCTCGGCCAGCGGCTGGTAGATTTGCCGAACCCCCTCGACCACGGCACCCAGCGGTATCGGCCCAAACCGGGCCTTCAGCGTGCCGGCATCCAGCCGCGACAATTGAAGCATCTGCTCCACAATCCGCGTCAGCCGGTCCAATTCGCCCAGCATCGTCTCCAGCGTCTCGCGGTAGTCCTCCGCCGTGCGCGCCCGGCTCAAGGCCACTTCGCCCAGATTGCGCATCGCCGCGATCGGCGTCCGCAACTGGTGCGCGGCATCCCCGCTGAACCGCTCCAGCCGCCGCAACACCGCCGCATAGCCGTCGAACGCCGCGTTCACCGTCTCCGCCAGCACCTTCGTCTCGTCATCCGGCATCGCCGCCGTTTCAATCCGTTCCTCCCATCGTCCCCGCCGAATGCGCGCCGCCGTCGCCGCAACGGCATTCAGCGGACGCGTAATCCGACGGGCGATCCACCAGGCCGCCCCCGCGCAGGGAAGAAGTAAAAGAACGGTCAGCCCCATGGCCTGGGCGACTTCTTCCATCCCCTCCTCGAACGTTTCGTAGGGATTCGACCTCCGATGGGCCCATTCCACCGTCGTGTAGATGGCGCCCTGGCTCGCCACGAATAGACCCAACAGCAAAAGAAGATGCAGAAAGGTCCGCGACCGGAATTTGAACTTCATCCCATTTCCTCCGCCAACCGGAACCCCACGCCCCGCACGGTCTGGATCAGCTTGACCAACTGGTCCTTGTCGATCTTCTCCCGCAGATGCGATAGATGCACGTCGATC
>CAYODC010000116.1:0-573 GCA_964402575.1 uncultured Verrucomicrobiota bacterium | reverse complement strand
CGGCCCGCCCGCCGCACCTGCCGCCTCAACCGGTCGATTTCCAAATCCCCGGCGCGCAGGATTTCGTCATCGGTCTGGCTCGCGACATGGCGCAACCGCGCGCGGATCCGCGCCAGCAATTCAGCAAAGGCAAACGGCTTCGTCAAGTAGTCGTCCGCCCCCTCCTCCAGCCCCGCCACCCGTTCGGGCAACGTGTCGCGCGCCGACAAAATGATCACCGGCATCCGGTGCCCCCCAAGCCGCACCCGCCGCAGCCACGTCCGCCCGTCCCCGTCGGGGAGGTTCAGGTCCAGCACCACCAGCGCCGGAGTCCCCTGCGCCAATCGCTCATCCGCCGCCGCCAGCCGGCCGGCCAGCGCGACCGAATAACCCGCTTCGCTCAATCCACGCGCCAGGCTCTGCGCCACCCGCGGATCATCCTCCACCACCAGCAATCCGCCCGTCGATTGATCTTGCGCCTCTTTCATACGCCTGAAGCAATCTTAAGGCCCGGCGGTTTGAAAGCGAGGACATTCCGATGAATAGTCTCCCCCATGACCACCGCCTGGAAAAACTTGTTCGAAACCGGCCGCA
>CAYODC010000115.1:0-6857 GCA_964402575.1 uncultured Verrucomicrobiota bacterium | reverse complement strand
ATTCCGATCGTGGACTTGCGGTTGAAGTTCGACATGGAATCGCGGGAAGGGACGGAAAAGACGTGCATCATCGTGGTGACGGTGCACCGTCGGAACGGGGCGGTGGTGATGGGGATCATCGTGGACGAAGTGTCGGAAGTGCTGGACGTGGCGGGGGCGAGCATCGAGCCGCCGCCGGAGTTCGGGGGCGTGGTGGATACGTCGTTCATCCTGGGGATGGGGAAGATCGGCGACCGGGTGGTGACGCTGATGGATGTGGACCGGGTGCTGTCGGGCGAGGATGTCGCGGCGGTGGGGGCGGTGGGGGCGGCGGAATGAGGCGGATGTTGGAGAGACGGGTGCAGGAGAAGGCGCGCGCGGGAACGCGGGCGGGACTTGGCCTGTTATCCTCAATCAAGGGAAAAAGCCACAAGGAGACGCGAATGAAGCAATGGTCGAAATGGTTGGCGGCGGGTCTGGTCGCGGGGTTTGGGGTGACGGCGTTGCCGTCGCAGGCGGCGGAGTGGAACTTCTATGGCAGTGCGCGGGTGAAGACGTGGTATGAGTGGACGGAATCGGCGGATGGCAAGACCTTCGCCTCGGGGGACGAGGACGACACGGACTTCGACATCGGGATGCAGGCCAACAGCCGGGTTGGGGCGAAGGTGAAGGTGGACGACAAGGTGTCCGGGTGGGGGGAACTGGGGGTGTCGGACAAGGACGTGGTGCTCCGGCACTTGATTGGGAACTGGGACTTTGAGTGGGGCACGCTGACCATCGGGCAGACGCGGACGCCCATCGGGCGGCAGGACAGCCTGCGGGCCCATGGGGATGACGCGGGGCTGACGGCCTTTGGCGAGCCTTACCTGGGGCGGCGGCCGATGATCCAGCTGGAGTCGCACGGGCTGAAGCTGGCGCTGGTGAAGCCGCACAGCATCACGAACATCTACAACAACACGAACACGACGAGCGAGACGGACAACATGATGCCGCGCATCGAACTGTCGTGGCAGCAGACGATGGGCATCGCCTCCTTCGATGCGTTCGGCGGCTATCACACGTACACGATCGATTCGCCGGCGGAGGACTTCGACATCGATTCGTACATGGTTGGCGCCGGGTTCTGGCTGAAGCCGGATCCCGCGTATCTGCGGGCGATCGGGTATTATGCGCGCAACGCGCGCCAGTTCGGGCAGTTTTTCTCGCCGCAGCCGGCGACGTTCGGGTCGGCGAAGATCACGGACGAAGGCGGGGTGGTGGACAACGACGTTTTCGGCGGGGCGGTATTCAGCGGCTACAAGATCAACAGCCGGCTGAGCGCGGAGATTGGCTACGGGTACATCCAGAGCGAGGATGACGCGCCCGGCGCGGACACGGTGAAATGGCAGTGCTTCTATGCGCAGGCGCCCATCACGCTCTACAAGGGCATTACGGTGACGCCGGAAGCCGGCGTGATGGAAGACATCGACAGCGGCCAGCGGATCACGTACGCGGGCGCGAAGTGGCAGGCGAATTTCTAGCCGGCGGGAAGAGAACACGTGACGGGACGGCCGCGAGGCCGTCCCGCAAGGGACCAAGCAAACCGATCGAGAAAGGAAGAAGAAGATGAAGAGCGGATGGAAGTGGATGTTGGCGGGGCTGGTGGCGGTGGCGGCGGGCACGGCGTGGGCGCAAGGCAGCGATGAAAACATCACGAAGGATCAGGTGGTGGCCATTGTGGACATGGCGGCGGAGGCGATCGCGGCCGATGCGCAGGGGACGTTCGTGAAGATCACGTCGAGCGAGCATCCGTTCGTGGACCAGGCGAATCCGGCGTTGTACGTGTTTGTGTACGACATGGACGTCAACATGATGGCGCATCCGAACAAGGCGCTGCCGGGGCGCAACTACAAGGGCAAGCCGGACGTGCGCGGCAAGGCCTTCCGGGACGAAATCGTCGCAGGCGCGGCGGCGAACGGGACGGGCTGGGTGGACTATGCCTACCAGAAGCCGGGCGAGGCGGGCGTGTTCGACAAGACGACCTACTACCGCAAGGTCACGGGCAGCGACGGCAAGGATTACGTCGTGACCAGCGGGATGTACAAGGCGAAGTAGGAACCGTCGGAGACCGAAGCGCGGGCCGCGGCGCCGGCCGCGGCCTGCGTGGAGCCGATTTATAGAGAGCGAGGACAGGATGAAGATGACCGTGGGCATTCGTTTGGGAATCATGACCGCTGTGGCGATCGTGGGGCTGCTGGTGGTGGGCGTCTTGTCCTTTTATCTTTCCGGCAAGCAGCGGGCCGCGCTGGAGGCGAGCCAGAAGCAATATGCGCAGTTGTCGGGGCTGTTCCAGGCCAACACGTTGTTCCAGGGGGTGGTGGAGGACTATCAGAGCGCGATCGTGAAGGTGATGCTGGGGGAGCCGTCCGAGGAAACGCTGGCGAAGATGAAAAAGGACTTGGAGTCCTTTTCGCAGCACGACAACGGGACGGATCCGGAGACGGAGAAAGAGTTGATTGAGTTCCTGCATGGCGGGATGGATTTGATTGCGGCGATGAATTCGTACGGGGCGGCGGAGCGGATCGCGGCGCCGGGCAATCCGGTGCTGGAGTTCCGGGCCTGGCTGGACCAGCACGTGGCGGATGAGGAAGCGGCGGCGGCGGCGGCGGCGGAAGCGATTGACCGGCAGACGCGGACCATTCAGATCGGGACCGGGGGTGTGTTTCTGGCGTTGGTGCTGCTGCAGGTGTTGATGTCGGTGGCCAACAGCATGAAGCTGGTGGGGCAGTTGCGGAGGATTGCGGACGGGTTGGAGATACGGGCGGGGCAGGTGACGTCGGCGTCGGGGCAGGTGTCGTCGGCGAGCCAGTCGCTGGCGCAGGGGGCGAGCGAGCAGGCGTCGAGCCTGGAGGAGAGCAGCGCGGCGCTGGAGGAGATGGCGTCGATGACGCGTCAGAACGCGGACAACGCGGGCAAGGCCGATGCGCTGATGGGCGAGACCAAGAAGGTGATGGGCGAGGGCGCGAAGGCGGTGAATGAGGTCTCCGGGGCGATCGACCAGATCAAGCAGTCGGCGCGGGAGACGGCGAAGATCATCAAGACGATCGACGAGATTTCATTCCAGACGAACCTGCTGGCACTGAATGCGGCGGTGGAGGCCGCGCGCGCCGGGGAGGCCGGGAAGGGCTTTGCGGTGGTGGCCGAGGAAGTGCGCAATCTGGCGCGGCGGGCGGCGGAAGCGGCGAAGAACACGTCGGAGCTGATCGAGACGTCGCAGAAGAACGCGGATTCGAGCGTGGCGCTGGTGGAGAACCTGACGAAGACGTTCACGGGGATCCAGGAGAGCTCGGACAAGGTGGCGACGCTGGTGAGCGAGATTGCGGCGGCGTCGAAGGAGCAGGCGCAGGGGATCGAGCAGGTGAACACGGGGGTGGCGGAGATGGACAAGGTGGTGCAGCAGAACGCGGCGAATGCGGAGGAAAGCGCGAGCGCCTCGGAAGAGCTCTCCAGCCAGGCGCAGGAACTCGATGCGATGGTCGAGGGCCTGATGTCGATGGTCGGCGGTTCGGCTGCCCAGAAGGCGGAACCGGCGGGTGCGGTCCGTCGGTCGGTGAAGTCGGCGCCGGCCACGGCACCGGCGGCACGCAAGGCGCCGGTGCCGAAGCAGTTGGCTGGGAAGGCCCCGGCTCGGGCTGCCAAGCCCGAGGATGTGATCCCGTTGGACGACGAGGAGTTGAGCCAGTTCTAGCAGGTCGAAGTTACCATCGAAATCAACACAACCCTGGCCGCCCTGTAATGGGCTGCCAGGGTTTGTTTATGGAGTGAAGCGGCGGCGAATGTTATGATCATATGATAATTTGATTGATTTTTGTTTAATCTGATGTAGGGGTATAGCGTTACATTTTGAGATCCTTCTTAAAAATGGGAAGTGAAGGTGGAGAATGGCGACGCAAGAGCAAATGGAAGCGGGACGGCAGGAAAGCCTATTGATGGAGTTGGCGGGGAAATACCTGACGTTCAAGCTGGGGGCGGAGGAATTCGGGTTGGAGATCCTGAAGGTGCAGGAGATCATCAAGATGATGGACATCACGCGGGTGCCGCGGACGCCGTCGTTTGTGCGGGGGGTGATCAACCTGAGGGGGAAGGTGATTCCGGTGGTGGATTTGCGGCTGAAGTTCGAGATGGAGGCGCGGGAGGGGACGGACAAGACGTGCATCATCGTGGTGACGGTGCGGCGGCGGAGCGGGGCGGTGGTGATGGGGATCATCGTGGACGAGGTGTCGGAGGTGCTGGACGTGGCGGGGGCGAGCATTGAGCCGCCGCCGGCCTTCGGCGGGGCGGTGGATACGTCGTTCATCCTGGGGATGGGGAAGATCAGCGAGCGGGTGGTGACGCTGATGGACGTGGACCGGGTACTGTCGGGCGAGGATGTCGAGGCGGTTGCGGGGGCGGCGCCGGCGGGGGGTTGAACCGGCAAGGCCGGGGCGGTTGGGATTTAAAAACACACACAAAAGGACGAACGATGAGCGCAAAATGGACGATTGGGAAACGATTGATTGTCTTGTGCATCGGGCTGGTGCTGGGGTCGTTGCTGATTGTGGGGGCGTTGAGTCTGTTTTCGGTGGAGCGCCTGGGCGAAAACGTCACGGGATTGACGGCCGAGCGGCTGGAGGAAGATGCGAAGCATACGCTGATGAAGGGGGTGGACCAGGCCAAGGGGGCCGTGGTGGACTTTGTCAACATGGCCCAGCGGGATGTCCAGAAGCTGGCGCAATCGGGCACGATGATTTCCTATCAGGAAGCGTTGTCGGGGAAGAGCGAGGTTTGGAACGCGATTACGCGCGCGCAGACGGAGACGATGTTGCGCGGATTTTTGGAAGGCGCGCAGATCCACAATGCGGGGACGCTGCAGACGCTGCATTCCTCGCTGGCGGTGGCCGAGCTGCAGATGCAGCGGCTGGGGGAATTCAAGCTGATGGAAGGCAAGGAGAAGTGGACGGCGATCAACCAGTTCACCAAGGAGGAGAAGTCGATTTCGCTGGCGGGGGTGCAGGTGGGCGAGACGGTCATTCCGCAGGTGTTCGATGCCAAGAAGCCAATTCCGCTGGTGGATGAGATTGCGAAGCAGACGGGCGGGGCGGCGACGCTGTTCCAGCGGATGAACAAGGACGGGGACATGCTGCGGATCGCCACGTCGGTGATTGGAGCGGACGGCAAGCGTGCGGCGGGGACCTTCATTCCGGCCACGAACGACGATGGGAAGGCCAATCCGGTGATTGCCACCGTGCTGCGCAAAGAGACATTCGTGGGTCGGGCCTTCGTGGTGAACCAGTGGTATTTGACGGCGTACAAGCCGATTCTGGACGGGGATGGGGACGTGGAGGGGATTCTGTTCGTGGGGCTGCCGGAACAGAGCGGGGCCTTGGTTCAGACCCTGACGACGACGAAGATCGGGAAAGAGGGATATGCGTTCGTGATGGATTCGAAAGGGGACCTGCTGGTGCATCCGCGGGGGGAACTGGTGGGCAAGAACGTGATCAGCGACTTGAAGATCATGGAATTCCAGCAGCCGCTTGACGAGCGCAAGGCGGGGGTCTACGGGTGGGTGAATTACTTGTTCGAAGGGCGGACGAAGTTCCTGTCGTACACGTATTATCCGGAGTGGGACTGGATCATCTGCGCCAGCGGCTACATGGACGAGATGAGCGCGAATGCGGCTACGCAGGCGAAGACGCTGTTGCAGCAGGACATGGTGCAGATTTTCCGCAGTGCGACGGTGGCGGCGGAGGGGGGCGAGAAGCCCGCTTATCCGCAGGTGCGGTTGCTGGATGCGGCAGGCCAGGAAGTGATCGCCGTGATCAACGGGGAAGTCCAGGCGGCGAAAGATCTGCAGTCGCGCAAGGGGGTGGCTTGGTTCGAGGCGGCGTGCAAGATGCAGGTCGGGCAGGTGTACATCACGCCGGTGGAGATTGCGGCCAACACGGGCGAGCCGGAGATTCGGCTATCGGCGCCGGTATATGCCAACGGGACCCTGCATGGCGTGGTGGTGATCAATGCCGACTGGAATCTGGCGTGGAGCCGGTTGTCGGGGATTGTGTATGGCAAGACGGGGTATCCGTATGTCATCAATGACAAGGGGGTGCTGATTTCGCATCCGAAGTACACGTTGAAGGATGGGAACAATCTTTCGGATGCGCGCTATGGCGAATTGGGGGTGCTGGTGCGGGAGCACATGCTGCGGGGCGAGGAAGGGGTGGGGGAGTATGAATTCGAAGGCACGAAAGCCTACGCGGCCTATGAGCCGATGGACCTGGGAGGCCAGAAGTATACGGTGGCCGCGCGGGTGCCGGTGGCGGAATTCATGGAGATCACGGATGCGGTCCGGTCGGCGATTGGCGAACAGGTCCGGTCGCTGGTGGGACTGGTGGCGGTGGCGGTCTTGGTGCTGGCCATCGCGGGGGCGCTGATCTCGGTGCTGGTCAGCCGCGGGATCAACAACCTGCTGAAGAAGCTGGCGGATGCGCTGGGGAGCGGGGCGGAGCAGGTGACAGCGGCGTCGGGGCAGGTGTCGGCGGCGAGCCAGTCGTTGGCGCAGGGGGCGAGCGAGCAGGCGTCGAGCCTGGAGGAAAGCAGCGCGGCGCTGGAGGAGATGGCGTCGATGACGCGCCAGAACGCGGACAACGCGGGCAAGGCGGACAGCCTGATGGGCGTGTCCAAGAAGGTGTTGGGGGAAGGGGCGAAAGCCGTCGACGAGGTATCCAGCGCGATTGGACAGATCAAGCAATCGGCGCAGGAGACGGCGAAGATCATCAAGACGATCGACGAGATTTCGTTCCAGACGAATCTGCTGGCGCTGAACGCGGCGGTGGAGGCGGCGCGGGCCGGGGAGGCCGGGAAGG
>CAYODC010000114.1:3577-6912 GCA_964402575.1 uncultured Verrucomicrobiota bacterium | reverse complement strand
GCCGGCTCCTATTGGGAATACACCTACGTCATGCCCTCCAATACCACGATCATCGACGTCGTCTTCAACAACGGCGCCGGTGTCTGGGACAACAACGGCGGCAGTGACTGGCACGTGGCCGTCACCAACTGCGGCGAAGCGCCCGAACCGCTCCCCGCGGCCTCCATCACCCCCACCAACGCCAGCGCCTGCGACCCCATCACCATCACCTACAACCCCGCCGGCCGCGTCCTCCTCGGCGCCAATCCCGTCAAGATCCACGTCGGCTACAACGGCTGGCAGGGCGTCGTTCAGCCCAACCCGAACATGACCCCCAGCGGGGCCAACTGGACCTATGTCTATTCCCCGCCTCCGGGCGCCACGAACATGGATGTCGTCTTCAACGACGGCGCCAGCACCTGGGACAACAACGACGGCGCCGACTGGCACTTCGACATCGCGGACTGCCCGGACCTGCCCACGGGCCTGGCCATCACCAATCCCCCCAGCGGCACCACCGTCCTCTTCGCGGTCACCAACACCGCGCTGTCCGGCATCGCCGACGGCATGGAAGGCCAACTGCTTTGGACCAACAAGCTCACCGGCAGCTCCGGCGCCATCGCCGCCGCCTCCCCATGGACCCTCCCCGGCATCGCCCTCGGCGTCGGCGGCAATGAAATCGTCGTCAGCGGCTCCAACACCGTGGCCGGCGGAACCGCCACCAACGCGTTCGATTCCGCTGCCGATGCCGCTTACCATCCGTCCTGGACCAACGGCAACAACGGCGGCACCGGCTTCCTCGGCTGGATCTTCAACCATTCACAAGGCTCCAACGGCTTTGCGGGATGCTTCGTGGGCGACCCCGCCTCGGCCGGCATTTCCGGCTTCGGCACCAATGCCTTTGGATTCTATGCCAATCCTCCGGACTCCGGCGCCAATGCCGAAGTCATCCGCAACTTCGGCACCGCCATGCCCGTCGGCTCCACCTTCCACTTCGATTGGGGCCTGAATTGGGACAGCGATTCGTCGAACTCCTATCGCGGCTGCAGCCTGTCGGCCGGCGATACGGAACTCGTCTACATCAATATGAGCAACAGCGATGACGTTTTCATCAATGGCGGCCCGATGTTCACGAACTACGGCGTTCAAGCGATGACGTTGAACTTCGAATACGTCGCCGACGGCAGCATCCGGGTCCACGCCATCGGCCGCGATGGCGCCGAAACCTACGACCAAACCCTCGCCGTCCCGGCCGGCGCCCCCAGCCGCATCAAGTTCTACTTCAACGCCAGCTCCGTGCCGGATGCCCCCAACCAGGACAACCGCCAGATGTACGTCGACAACCTCAAGGTCACCTCCCCCTCCGCGGGCGGCATCGAAACCTATTCCGACTTCATCATCGTAACCCGCCAGAGCGGCGGCGGTGGCGAACCGCCCGTCATCAGCAACATGGAGTTGCAAAGCAGCGGCAACGGCCTGGGCTTCAGCCTCGGCACCAGCGTGGCCGGCGCCACCTACGCCGTCTGGACCAGCCCCACGATCTATCCCAGCCAGACCTGGCAAAAGGTCGTCGGCACCGAAAGCAACGCCAATGGCGGACCCATCGACCTGACCATCACCAACGGCCTCCTGCCAACCAACTTCTTCCGCGTCGGCTACGAGCAGGACTGACGGCAATCCCCGCGGGCAGGCCCGCGGGGACATCTCGTCCCAAAGCAAAAAGCCCTTGGGTCCAACCCAAGGGCTTTTTCGCTGACCGCGAAACCCGGCTTACACGGGCGGCTTCGTCTTCGGCAATCCGCGGCCGCGGTCGCCGTCCTTCCACTTGCCCGCGGCCTTCAAGACCTCAATGCGCTCATAGCGCTTCAAAACGTTGCGGCGCGTCGCCACCTTGCTGGCCGACTTTAAACTGCGATGCATGGACATGGGCTTCTCTCCAATTGCGATTCCTGAATGAATGAGTCGCGAACTTGTACCATTTCCCCCGCTCTTGTCAACTGTTTCGACACGGGTTCTCGCGGCTTCTCGCGACCTCTCCCCCCCACACACCCGCCGCCCGGGAACTCCCACTTCGCCCCGGGGACCTTCTCCCGGCAACTCCTCCAAATCCCCAGAGCATATCTAGTCCATCGTGAAGGTGCCGGAAATCGCATTTCGGACATTCGAAGTCGTGTGTTTCCAATAACCCGTGAATCGGTTGGTGGTCTGCCCCGGGTTGAAACCCAGATTGTAGCTGTATTCTTGCGCCAGATCATCCATGAAGTAGAGTCGCCCCATGTAAGCCTCCCGTTTCCACGTGTCGCCATAGAAAATCACATGCGGCACCGCGGCATTGGTTCCCACTTGGATCCATCCGCCCCCCTGCTCCCACCAGTTCGTTGCAAACGTCACTTGGTAGGTCAAACGGGAATCCTCCCACTTGAACGTAAACCGGCGCGCCCGCTGGCTGGCCGGCGACGTGATCGGCACCGGATAGCGCAAACGCGAAGAGTGAAAGAAATACGTGTCTCCCAGCACAGAGAGAGGGGCTGAACTGTTCAGCACTTGCGTGGCACCGGTATAGGCTAAAACAATGTTGGTTAATAGCGGAAGTTGCTCCCATGACTGTAGATCTGGCGATTCCACCCATTTCAGCGGCTTGGTCTGGCTGGCCAACTCCATCTGGATCAGCAAATCGCTGCCGTCTCGTTGAACACGCATGGGAGTGGACTCCGGCGACGGTACGCCTTGCGCGAAAATGTCAAACGCCGCCGCTGCCTCGCCTTCGCGGCGGATCACCACTTGGCTCAGCACCACGTCCTCCACCGGCCGATCCCCCGCCCCTTGCACCGCCACCGCGGCAATGGCCGCCACCACGCTCATGCCCGTGCTCACCCGCCCGAAAACCGTATAGTTGCCGTCCCAGTTCGGCATGTTGGTCGCCGTGATGAAAAATTGCGACCCGTCGGTGTTCGGCCCCGAATTGGCCATCGAAATGACACCGTTGGAGTGCGACAGACCATTGTTCACCGATTCCAGCATCATGTAGCCCGGCCCCGCAAAGTTGGTCGTCACCACCCCGTTGGTGTCCGTCGTGCGGTACAGGTATCCCCCCCCCTGAATGGCAAGCCCTTGTCCGTTCACCTTCACGACACGGTGAAAAATCGACCCATCGTAGAAGGGCCGGCGAACCAAATTGGTGTGCTCATCCAGCCAGCCGCTTTCCCCCGTCGCCAGCCCCACGAAGCTGGCCACCGCGCGAGACGCCCGGACATGGTCGAGCTGCACGGTAAATGCCCCCATCGAAGTCGTGAAGTCGGCGAAAATCCCCTCCTGCCCGCGCGCAGCCCCCCCCCCCACGACCATCATCAAGGCCA
>CAYODC010000114.1:0-3567 GCA_964402575.1 uncultured Verrucomicrobiota bacterium | reverse complement strand
GCCAGCACCTGCGGTTTCATGGCATCATCCTACCACAGCCCCGCGCGCCCGCTCAGACATCCCTAGAAGTGATAGGCCAGCGTCAGCGACAGCACCGGCAGGATCCGGAAGTCGTCCATGTTGTCCTGTACGCTGTCCTTTTCCTTCACCATGTCCTCGCGGAAGGTGTTCTGCAGCGCGGTCATGCCCGCCCCGTTCGACTCCAGCGACACATCGTAGGACTGCAGCATCACTCCCAGGTCCAGGCTCAGCGACAAGGCCTTGCCCTCGCCCACCGTGTTGCCAAATCCGATGCCGAGATACGGCGCCACCACGCCCATCTCCGCCTCGCCGCTCAGCGTCCCGACCACGTCAGGCCCGTACGTGTGCGCCCCGATCTGCACCGCCGACGACGGCGTGCTCGTCAGGTCGGCCTTCGCCCCGGGCTGGAAATATACGCCCCCCGCCCGGATAAAGATCCAGCATCAGCGGAATGCTCGGCAAGCCCAGATCCATGTCGTAATCCACCCCGCTGAGCTCGATACCGAAAGAGGACAGCGCCAGATAGTTGAACCCGCTGCGCAGATTCATGTAGCGGTTCAGCCCCAGTGCCAGTTCCAGCCCCAGCCCCGTGGTTCCGATCTTCGGCCCCAGCGCCAGGCCCGGCCAGGTCGATTCGTCCCCGGCCCCCTCCTCTTCCCATTCCTCCTCAATCACCACCGCCGGCCCCCGCGCCAGCGTCACGCGCGGCGGCTCGGGCTCCACCATCGGGAGTTCGTCATGCACGACCGGCAAATACACCGGAGCGGCCGGGACCGGAACCGCCACCGGAACAACCGGTGCCGGCATCCCCGCGCCGGACGGCAACGCCACTGGTTGGACCGCCACGGACGCGGGCGGCCACGGCGGCGGCGTGGGCGCCAGCACCGGGGGCGGTGCCGCATAGATGACCTTCGGCGCCGCTGCCGGAATCGCTGCCGGCACCGCCGGACGCACGCGCGGCGCGTCTCCGGGAACCGTCAGGACTCGCTTGGGCTGCACCGCCAGAGGCCGCATCGTCCCGGAAACGGGCCGGGGCTGCGCCGGCAGCACCCTGGGGGCCGCCAAACTTCCGCGTGCCGGCGCGACCGCCCCCGACGGAACCCCCAGGGGCTTCCGCGGCTGCACCGCCAGCGGCGTCATCGTCCCGGCCTGCCCCGGTGCCGGCTGGGCCAGAACCCCCCCGCACCACCCGACCCAGCATAGAATCATCCAACCATATTTGCTCATCTTGAAAGCCCCTTGGAATCAGGGAGTGAAGTTTACTGGCGGACGTAGTTCACGCCCAGCACGCACACATCGTCTTCGAAAACCGGCGATCCGGCGAACTGCACCGCGTCGCGCACCAGCGAATCCAGCAACACCGGCAGCGGCTCCGCCAGATGCGCCGCCAAGGCGTTCGACAAGCCGGTCTCGTTGAACTCCTCCTGCTCGGCGTTGCGCGCCTCCGTCAGCCCGTCCGTGTAGAACACCATCCGCTTGCCGGGCACCAGGTCGGCCGCCACGTGGACATACTGGGCGTCCCCAAACAGCCCCAGCGCCGGCCCCAGCGCCTCTTCCGCCACCTGCGCCGTGTCCACCGTGCCGTCGGATTCAATCACCATCGGCAGCGGATGCCCGGCGTTGGCATGCAGAATCTGTCCCGTCTCCAGGTCCAGGCTCACGCAACAGGCCGTGGCAAACATCAGTTCGTTCGCGGTGCTGAAAATCTTCGAATAGGCCAGGTTCAGCCGCGTCATGAACTCTCCCGGCGCTTGCGTCTCCTTCGCTATCTGCTCCAGCAGCCCCCGGATCGTCGCCACCACCAGCGCCGCCCGCGCCCCGTGCCCCATCACGTCCGCCACGAAAATCAACACCCGGCTGTCCGACACCGGCAAAATGTCGAAGAAATCCCCCCCCACCAGCCCGCTGGGATGATACACGTGCGCAAACTCCAGCCGCCCTTCGCGGCCCGCCCGGGCCGTCTGCACCACCGGATACGACGACGGCAGGAACGCGTACTGCAGGTCGCGCGCCATCCGCAGGTCCGCCTCCATCTCGGCGTTCTTCTGCCGCAGTTGCGCCGCATACAGTTCCAACTGCTGCTGGGCCTGCCGCTGCGGCGTCACGTCCAGCAGCGAAATCACGATGCCGGTCATCGCCCCGTCCGGATTCAGGTTGGGCTCCAGCGAGGCCTGCGCGAAAAACGGCTCGCCGTCCTTGCGCTGCATCTCCAGTTCGCCCGTCCAGGTGTCCCCCGCCTGCGCCGCCGCAATCATGTCCGCCGCCAGCGCCTCTTCTTTCAGAAACTGGCGGAAATTGTACTGGTACGCCTCCTCCGCCGTCTCCAGCCCCAGCAACGCCAGCATCGAGGGGTTCACGTAGCCCGCCAGCCCGCCTTCCACGTCGGCCACCGCAATCCCGCTGCCCGAATTCTGCAGCGCGTTGTAGCCCGTCTTCAGCCGCTCCTCCGTCTCTTTCCGCAGCGTGATGTCGCGAATGAAGAAACTCAGGTGCGCCTTGCCCCCCAGCGGCAGCCGGTTCACCGAAATCTCCGCCGGAAACACCGTCTCGTCCGCCCGGCGGCACAGCGCCTGGATCAGCACGAACCGGTTGCTCTCCAGCGAACCCAAAATCGTGTCCAGCAGGCCCCGCTCCGCCCCGCACAGAAAGTCGAACACGTTCTTCTTGCACAACTCCGCCCGCGTGCTCGCGAAAAACTGCTCCGCCCGCACGTTCGCGCTCACCATCATCCCCTGCGGATCCGTGATGAACACCGCATCGTAGATACTCTGCAGCAGCAACTGGAAATCCTCGCCCCCCAGCGGACGCACCGGCGTCGCCGGGATCCGGATCACCCCGGGCCCCGCCGCCTTCGGCGCCATGCTCAGGCCGCCCGGACGCGATGACGGAATCCGCACGCCCCCGGGCGTCGGCGCCTGCTGGAGCTGCTCCAGCATCGCCGGCGTGATATCGATCCGCATCGTGGCCTGGGCCTTGATCTGTTCTTCCTTCGACATGCCCGTTTATCCTAGTCGAGCCCGCCCCCCCCGGCAATCGTTTTCCGCATGCTATTTTTTTCTGTTCATTTCCCCGTTTTCTTCCAAACTGCGTGTTTACTCAATCATGAGGTGAAGCACATGTTCAAAGGCGCCTATACCGCAATCATTACCCCCTTCCGCCGCGACGGGTCCGTGGACTACGACCGCCTCCGCCAACTGGTCGACTTCCAGGTCGCCGGCGGCATCGACGGCCTCGTGCCCGTGGGCACCACCGGCGAATCCCCCACTCTCGGCGGCACCGGCGGCAACTCCACCGCCGAAGCCCTCGAACTGACCGAAAAAGCCCGCGACCTCGGCGCCCACGGCACCCTGCAGGTCACCCCCTACTACAACAAGCCCACCCAGGCCGGCCTCGTCCGCCACTTCTCCGCCGTCGCCGACCTCGGCCTGCCCGTCATCCTCTACAACGTCCCCGGGCGCTCCTCCTGCGAAATCGCCATCTCCACCATCGCCGAACTCGCCCAGCACCCGAACATCGTCTGCGTCAAGGAAGCCGGCGGCAGCGTCG
>CAYODC010000113.1:0-6940 GCA_964402575.1 uncultured Verrucomicrobiota bacterium | reverse complement strand
CGGCGGGTGAGGCGGGCGAGGTATTCCTTCATGGCCGCCTTGACGTCGTTGACGACCTGTTCGTTGAGCTTGATGGCGTGGATATCCTGGGGGGTCTGGGCGAAGAGGATGGTCTGGCCGGCGAGGCGCAGGCTCTTGGCACAGATCTTGGCGACGCGCTGGAGTTCGCGCATGCTGGCGCAGATGGCCTGTTCGGGATAGTCGAGGAGCTTGTCGTCGAGGTGGCTGGGTTCGGGTTCGGGTTTGCGGCTGCGGAAGAAGCGGGTGATGAGCCGGGCGTAGGGGGCGGAGAAGGGCAGGACGAGGAAGGCGGCGAGCACCATGACGACGGAGTGCAGATTGGCGGACTGGCGCAGCACGTTGTCGGGCGACATCCAAACGAGGAGGGTGACGAGGGGGCCTTTGAGGAGGGAGGCCAGGGTGACGTTGAAGATGTTGAAGAGGAGGTGGGCGTAGGCGGAGCGCTTGGCGCTGATGCTGGTGCCGATGGAGCCGAGGAGGGCGGTGGCGCAAGTGCCGATGTGGGCGCCGAGGATGATGGGCATGGTCTGTTCGACGCTGGTGAGCACGCCGGCGGTGACGAGGGCGAAGGCCATGCCGATGGTGGCGCCGCTGCTTTGGATGATGGAGGTGAGGGCGGTCGCCAGCAGGATGCCGAGCACGAGGCCGCGGGGGGTTTCGCCGCTGATCGAGGCCATGACGGGCTTGAGCAGCTCGCGGTGGGGCTTGATGGCGTCGCTCATCAGGTTCATGCCCAGGAAGAGCAGGCCGAAGCCCATGAGGGACAGGCCGATTTTCTTGTGCCGGGGGTTCTTGGCGACCATGCTGAGGATGAAGCCGGCGGTGACGGCGAAGAGGGCGTAGTCGCCGAGCTTGAAGGAGATCGCCTGCACGGTGACGGTGGTGCCGATGTTGGCGCCGAGGACAACGGGGATGGCCTGGACGAGGGTCATGAGGCCGGCGTTGATGAACCCGACGACCATGACGGTGGTGGCGCTGCTGTGGACGAGGGTGGCGATCAAGGTGCCCAGGCCCAGGCCGGTGAGCTTGCGGGTGGTCATGACGGAGAGGATGGTGCGCAGCTTCTGGCCGGCGGCCTCGCGGAGGCCGTCAGTCATGATGTTCATGCCGAAGATGAAGAGGGCGAGGCCGCCGAGGACCTGGAAGAGGAGGAAGAACACGCCGCGCGAGTCCAGTTGGATCAGGTCGACGGGGACGAAGCCGGCGTCTTCGACGATGCGCTGGCCGTCCTTGGAGCGGACAAATTGGAGGAAGCGTTCGACGGCGGCGTTGGTGGATTTGGCGTGGGCGTAGAGCCAGACGGGCTGGACGTAGGGATAGAGGCCTTTCTGGACGGTGATAGCGTTGGGGGCGATGCCGTTGACCGACAGCGGATGCAGACCCGGGTGGGACAGGAGGTTCATTTCGAGGTAGCCGATGGCGCCAGGGCGTTCGGCAACGGCCTGGGCGAGGTCCTCGAAACTGGCGAAACCCTGGGCGGAGGGGGCGTAGGAGCGGAGGTCCATCGCGAGTTCGCGGAAGCCGCGGTGAGAGCCGCCGGAGCGGTCGCGGACGAGCACTTCAATGGGGAGGTCCGGGCCGCCGACCTGGGCCCAATGGGTGATTTGACCGGTGAAGATGTCCAGGATGGCGGCATCGGAAAGGTCCTGGAGGGAATTTTGGACGTTCACGGCGACGGCAAGGCCGAAGTAGCCGGCGATGGCGGATTTGAGTTCGATGGCCTTGGAGCGGGCCTTGCGGGCTTCCGATTCATCCAGGGCGCGGGAGGAGGCGGCGAGGTCGCAGGTGCCGTCGAGCAGTTCATCGATGCCGGAGGCCGAACCGAGGCCGGTGAGGGCGACCTGGCTGCCGGGATGCCGGGTTTGGTAGGCCTTGATCAGGGGCGGGCCGAGTTCCTGGGCAAAGGTATCGGAGCCCTTGATCGTGAACTGTTCACCGGCCAGGGCGGTGAAGACGGAGAGGGCCCAGAAGCCGATAGTCATTCCAGCCGTGCATGTTTTCATGGGCACAAGATCTCCTGACACTCAACAAAGCAATTGTTGCGTTGCGCAGGACGAAAGTCAATTCTGCGGACCGGGAGTTGGCAATGAGAGGGCGACGCGAGGGGGGGGTTGCAATTTTCAGCGGGATGGGGTAGAACACGCGGTCTGTTCGACTGGTGGATATAGCTCAACTTGGTAGAGCACCAGATTGTGGTTCTGGCTGTTGCGGGTTCAAATCCCGTTATCCACCCCACTTTTCAAGGGGAGACGGCCGCGACGAAGGCGGCTGGGATCTCTCGATCCCCGAAGGTTGACGGGACAGGGCGATTCTGTCACTGGTAAGGTCCGATGAAATGGATGGATTCTTCCCCTATGGATACCATGAAAGAGGCCTTTGCGGGCGCGGATGTTTCTTCATATGACGCGGATTTGAAGAGGGGTCTCCAGCTTTCTGGAGAGAACAAGGAGTTCTTTGCGCGTGGTCGTTTGGCGGTACTGGCTCGCACCATGGAGGACAATGGAACTCCACCTCCGACGAGGATATTAGATTATGGCTGTGCGGCGGGAGAGACCACGCAGATGCTGGCTGCCCATTGGCCGGCAGCACGGATTACCGGGGTGGATATCTCCGGGTCCTTGATCGATGAGGCGCGCCGTCACAATCGTACAGATCGTTGTTCGTTCGAGATTCAGGCCGATTTGCCGGCAACCGCAGTTTTCGATTTGATTTATTGCAACGGGGTATTCCACCATATCGCGCCTCAAGAGCGACCGGGTGTCTTGGCTTGGGTCGGCGATCATTTGGTTTCCGGCGGATTTTTTGCGCTTTGGGAGAACAACAGTTGGAATCCGGGGACCCGCTTGATTATGAGCCGGGTGCCATTCGATCGAAACGCGGTTCCCTTATCGCCCGCGTATGCCGTTCGCATGCTGCAGCAGGCAGGCTTTCACGTTCGGTCTCGGGAGTTTTGCTTTTTCTTCCCGAGGCCGCTGAAGGTACTGCGGCCGTTGGAGCGCTGGTTGCGAACGGTTCCCCTGGGTGCCCAATACCAAATCCTTTCCCAGCTGTGATTATGCGGCTTGGTGGGTTGATGTGAGGCCGCGCCAATCACAACACCATGGGAACGACGCCAATGAGGATTGAGGGGAAGAGAAAGGATGCGGGTGCGGATGGCGGTCAATGGCTTTGGCGGACAATCTGTTATGGTGGTCGGATGGAAGCCAACCGGTTGACATGTTCACGGGAGGGGTGCTAGATGTCCCTATTCATTCCCCTTGGGGTGGCCACATGGCGAACAACCCGCGAAATCTAGAGCCCGAAATCGGCCTGGTGATACCTTGCTACAACGAGGAGTCCGTCTTGCCGGTGCTGCTGGAACGGCTGGAAGGGCTTCTGGGGGACTGGTCCTATCCGGCATGGGTTCTGTTTGTGGATGACGGGAGCCGGGATCGGACGGCGGAATTGCTGGGGGAGGCTTGCGCGCGGAATGCGCGGATGGCCTGTCTGAAACTTTCACGGAATTTCGGTCACCAGACGGCCGTGTCCGCCGGACTGATGCATGCGCGAGGGGATGTGGTGGTGGTGCTCGATGCCGATCTCCAGGATCCTCCGGAAGTCGTGCCACAGATGCTGGCCAAGTGGCGCGAAGGGTATGACGTGGTGTACGGGGTTCGCGAAAACCGCAAGGAAAGCGCCCTGCTCCGCAGCGCCTATGCGCTATTCTATCGGATTCTGAAGCGCATCGCGAACGTGGAGATCCCGCTGGACGCCGGGGATTTCTCGCTGATGGACCGCCGGGTGGTGGACTACATCAACGCGATGCCGGAACACAACCGGTTCATCCGCGGGTTGCGCGGCTGGGTCGGGTTTCGGCAAACGGGGTTGCCCTATAGCCGGGAGGCCCGCCAGGCCGGTACGCCCAAGTACAATCTGCGGCGGTTGTTGAATCTGGCCCTGAACGGGTTGATTTCGTTTTCTTCGATTCCCCTGCAACTGGCGTCGTGGATGGGGGTTTTGTCCTCGCTGTTGGGCTTTGGCCTGATGATCTGGGCGCTGTTCAGCGGGTTGTTCCACGGGAAGACGCCACCGGGGTGGGCATCTCTGGCGGTCATTATTCTGGTGTTCGGAGGCATTCAGTTGATTGTGCTGGGCATCATCGGCGAATACATCAGCCGGATTTTTGACGAAGTGAAATGCCGCCCGCATTTCCTTATAGACCGAACCCTGGGCTGGGCGGAAAGCCCCGGGCCGGAAACTGCGCGGCGATGAAGCCCGAGTACGTCCGTCAATACGATTCCTTCGAGCAGAACCACTGGTGGTTCCGGGTGCGGCGGATCCTGTTGAAGGGATTGCTGGATCGCCACGCGGGCTGGGAGCCGGGCATGACGGTTCTGGAAATCGGAACCGGGCCGGGGGAAAATTTGTACTCTCTTTATCCTGCGGAGGTGGAGCTGGCCGGAGTCGAGCCCGATCCTGTCAATGCGGCGCGGGCGGCATCGCTCGGATCGGTGCCGGTGTATGTCGGGACGATTGAACAGTTGCCCCCGGATGCCGTCCGCCGCAAGCCGGACTTGATCTGCCTGTTCGATGTCTTGGAGCACCTTCCGGAGGATGACGCGGCTCTGGAGATATTGCGGGAGCAATTGGCGGACGGCGGACGGCTGGCGTTGTCCGTGCCGGCCTACCACTGGATGTGGGGCCAGCAGGACGTGGTGAACATGCATTGCCGGCGCTATACGCGGGGAAGCTTGTGCCGGAAACTCGAGCGGCATGGGTTTGCGGTTGTTCGCGCCACCTATTTCAATGCCGTGCTCTTTCCCTTGATCGCCTTGTTTCGCCTGCTGGCCAAGTTGCCGCCATGGCGGAATCGTCCGGCGCATTCGGATTTCGAGTATTCGGCGGGTCCGCTCGACAGCCTGATGTACGGGCTGTTCCGGATGGAATGGCCGCTTGTGAAATACGTGAACTTGCCGTTTGGGGGATCCTGCTTCGTTTTGGCGAGGAAAACGTGAACAGGCCGTTGTGGTGGATCGCGCTGTTTCTTTTGCTATTCCAGTGGTATGCGCGATACGCCGCAGCGCCAGTGGCCGATTTTACGCTGGATGATTGGTCATTGTTGCGCCGTGCGGAGAACATGGATTCGTATGCCGACGCTTGGCACATGATGGTCCAAGAACCGGATCGGCCGGTGGGCGCACTCGCCCTGGCTTTGGTTTTCCGGGCGTTTGGAGATGCGCCGGCGTACTACAATTATTTGGGATATGTGGCCAACTCTGTTTGTCTCCTGGCGTTGATCGGTATCGGCTGGGAGTTGACGCGCAATCTGTATGTTGCATTTGTGGCGGGCATCCTGTTTTCGACGTTTCCCATCTTGAGGGAGTCGTTCAACTGGCCAACGATGATCTGTTATGGGCCGGGTTTTGCCGCTGTCGCGGTATCGGCCTATTGCTGGATGCGTTTTGTCCGGCAGGAACACTGGCGGGATCTGGCAGGGGCGGTCCTTTTCTATGCCGTTGGACTGGGCAACTATGAACTGGGGATCTTCCTGCCCGCCACCTATTTGATGGTCTGGTGCTGGTCCCATCCGTGGCGAAAGGGGGTATGGTTTCTGCTTCCCTTCGGGCTTGTGTGCACGACCTATCTGATTTGGCGCTTCACTCGAGGGTTCGGGTTGGCCCAGGGGGTTTTATTCGTTCCGCGAACGCCCTCGTTTTCTCTGCCGGGCATGACGCAAAATGCTTGCGCCGTGGTGAGCTGGTGGGCCGGGGAAAACATGTTGGATTCATTTCGCAACGGACTCAACGGTTTTACGCAGATGCCGCTGTGGGCAAGACGGGGGTTCTTCGTCGGCAATTTCGCGGCGGCCGGGGCGGTCGTTGGAATCGCCCGCTGGCTAGGGAGGAGATCGGCGGCGAATCCAGAAGGGTTGAGTTCCGCGCGACAGGCCATGATTTGGGCGATGGGGTGGGTATTGTTGGCGCACTCGTTAAACTTGGTTTCGTGGACGGCGGCGCGCCTCCATCTGGTTCCCGCCATTGGGATGTCTGTATTCCTGGCGGTTGCCATATCCCGAATGCGGTTTGCAAGCGTGTTGCCTGTCATGGCGTTGATGGTTGTGGCAGGGCTGTTTTCCGTGCAAGGGACGGCCTATCAGTGGAAAGAGTCGGGAGCCTTCAATCGCAAGTTGGCGGATTACTTGGCAGAACATCGAGAGGAATGGAGCGACAAGGAAATTGTATGGTTCGATACCCGATCCATGCGCCATCGGGTCGAACAGAGTCTACTGAACGACTTGTCGGCGGATCCCACTACCTGGGCATTCAATGGGAATGCCGGTTTATTGCGGGGGTTTGCTCTTTCGGCGATGCTCGCCCGGATTTCTGGCGATGATCGTCTCCCCCGGGCCATTTTGGATGCAGAGTACGGGGCTTGTCTGCAGGGGGAAGAATTGGCATGGCATGAGCGTTACGATCCGACCAAACCGCGAAAAACACCGATGGAAAGAGTCTGGCGGGTCGATTGCTTGGCGGCGGCGCAATCAATGGAATAGTGCGCCTGAAGGCGTGATCCGTTCGCGGTTGAGGGCGAGGAAGGCGGTGCGCCAGGGGTAGTGGCGCAGGAGGGTGTCGTCGCGGCGGCCCAGCGTGCAGAGGGCGGCGTAGAGGGCTTCGACGGTGGCGAGGCCGGTTTCGGGGTCGGCGTGAGTTTTGGAGCGGCGGGGATAGGCGGTCTGCCAGCCGGGAGGGATGGAGCGGGCTTCGACGGGTTCCACGGACTTGCGCATTTTTGCGGCGTGGCGCCAACTGGCGTCGAGCAGGAGCAGCGGGCGGCTTGCGTCTGCGGGAGTGAGCGGCGGGGCGTCGGGAGCGAGCAGGAGATGGCGGGAGAAGTCGGGTTTGTGGCGGAGGGGGTAGGAAAGGAACTCCAAGCCGGGGGT
>CAYODC010000112.1:0-6998 GCA_964402575.1 uncultured Verrucomicrobiota bacterium | reverse complement strand
CTGGCGCCGATCCATGTGGTGATCGTGCCGATCTACAAGACGCCGGAGGAGCAGGCGCGGACGACCGCCGAGGCGCAGGCGGTGGCGGCGGAGCTGCGGGCGCAGGGGCTGCTGGTGAAGGTGGACGATCGCGAGGGGATGCAGCCGGGGGCGAAGTACTACGAGTGGGAGCGCAAGGGCGTGCCGGTGCGGATCGAGGTGGGGCCGAAGGATCTCGAAAAGGGATCCTTGTGCGTGGTGCGACGGTTCGTGCTGGAGAAGGAGGGCGAGAGCGAGCAGGATTTGCGCAAGCGCAAGAAGCAGTTCATTGCGCGGGCGGAGGCGATCGCGGGAATGCCGGCGCTGATGGACACGCTGCAGAAGGAATTGCTGGAGCGGGCGCGGGCCATGCGCGAGAAGAAGACGAGGATCATCGATTCGATCGAAGACTTCGAAGCGTTCTTCAAGGGCGAGGGCGGGGGATTCGCGTGGGTGCACTGGGCGGGGACGCACGAGGACGAGGATGCGATGGCCAAGCGATTCGAGACGAGCATCCGGTGCATTCCGTTCGCGGAGCAGATTCCGGAAGCCGCGCGGGGCGCGGGTGGTTGCATTTTGACGGGCAAGCCGAGCGCGCAGCGGGTGTTGATGGCGAAGGCTTACTGAAGTAGAGGTCAGGGTTCAGAGGTCAGGATGGAAGCAGCCAACAGTCCATTGAAAAAGGTGCTGGTGGTGTGCACGGGGAACACGTGCCGGAGCCCGATGGCGGAGGGGTGGCTGAAGCAGAAGCTGGCGGGGAAGGGCTGGACGGCGGAGTCGGCGGGGGTGGCGGCGTGGGGCGGTTGTCCAGCGTCGGAGGAGGCGGTGGAGGCGATGCGGGAGATCGGCGTCGACATCGCGGGGCACCGGAGCCAGGAGCTGACGTCGGGGGGGGTGGCGGAGGCGGCGGTGATTCTGGCGATGACGGAGGGGCACCGGAGCGAGATTGTCCGGTGCTTTCCGGGAGCGGCCGGCAAGACCTTCCTGGTGCATGGGTTCGGGGCGGCGCCGGCGAGGGACGTGGGGGATCCGGTCGGATTGCCGCTGGAGGCGTATCGCCATACGCGCGATGAATTAATCCAGGCGCTGGGGGATTTCGTGTTACACCTGGCGGAACGAGGCGATCTGAATCGCTGAAGATTCCTGTCGTTGTTATGCATTGATATTCAATTTGATAAGAATATTTAAGAGTAAGAATTCCTGTATATACTATTATATCTATAGAACTGCTTGATATAATACCCAGTGGGGGTATGTTGGGGGTATGAAAACGACACCTCAGGCCACAACGCACGAAGAGACGCTTCACCGGTTGCGGCGCATCGCCGGGCAAGTGCAGGGCATCCAGCGGATGATTGATGAGAAGCAATACTGCATCGACATCGTCACGCAAATCCAAGCCGCGCGATCCGCGCTGCGGTCCGTCGAACTGCAGATTCTGAACAAGCACATGGACCATTGCGTGCGCGATGCGTTCGCGTCGGGGTCGCCGGCGGAGGCGGACCGGAAGATGGCCGAACTGTTGCGCGTGATGAAAAAGCCCTATTGAGAACGAAACGAAAGGAAACGAACATGAAGAAAACCCTGATGATCGCGGTGTTGCTGGCCTCGGTCTCGATGGTCCTGGCGGAAGGCAAGCCGCAGACGACGTGTCCCGTGATGAAGGGCAGTCCGGTGAGCCAGTCGCTTTACGTGGATGCGGAGGGCTACCGAATCTACGTCTGCTGCGGCGGGTGCCTCCGCGAAGTGCAGGCCAATCCCGCGAAATACGTGGCCGAACTGAAGGCCGAAGGCGTGGAGTTGGAGAAAACGCCGGAGGCCCCGAAAGCGGAATGAACAGATTCCGATCCAGCCTGATCCTGCTGGCGACGTCCGCGGCGGCTTTCGCCGCAGACCCGTTCGCCGGCGTGGAGCCCCGCGCCGCGGCGCCGCCGGCGCCTGCGGCGGCGGCAGGCTGGACGGACAATCTGCTGTTCCGGAAAGAAATCTATCTGTTGTGGGCGGCCGGGGAAGATGATTTCGACGAGACCGACCGGATCTATTCGCGGTTGTCGGCCGGGTTCGAGATCCAGAAGAAGTTTTCCACGGCGACGAAGACGGTGGCGTCGGTGGATTACCAGGGGCGATTGGTCTACCGCGACCACGTATTGGCCACGGCGGCCGACGCGATGGGGATGGATGCGGAGCGGTGGACCTACGAAACCCACAATGCCTACGTGGAGTTTTACAATTTGCTCGGTGATCCGGGGCGGTTCAGCCTGCGGGCGGGGCGGTACTATCTGCCGTTCGGGCTGAATGCACAGACCGACACGCACGGGACGCTGCTGCAATTGTCCAACGACCGGCTGTTTGGCGCCGACCGCGATTGGCAGGTGACGGCGTACGGCAGCGCCACGGAGCAATTGGATTATCTGGCGGGCTACGTTTTCAGCGCGGGGCCCGACCAGAAGTGGGACGGGCAGGCGGGGATGGCGGTGGGGCGTCTCGGGCTCAACAGTGAGTATTTGTATGCCCGCGGGGTGGAGGCGGGCGTGAGCGGGGCGTTTGGCGAACGTGTAGATCCGCATGCCGGAATCGAGGGTGCTATCCGCACGTGGCGGCTGGGGGCCGATCTGCGCAAGCGAATCGATACGGAGCTGGGTCCGTTCACGCTGACGGGCGAAGCGGCGGTGGGGGAGGACGAGGAAGCGACGGTGTGGTCGGGGCTGGCGCAGGCGGATTGGCTGCTTCCGGGCCGCCGCTGGGGGGCGGCGGCGCAGTACGCGTATTTCGAGCGCGAACCAACCGGACATGGAGGCGGAATCGACAAACGGGCCAGCGCGGTGCTGACGCGATATTTTCGCAACGATGTCGGCAATGCGGCGCTGCATTGGATTGCGCTGGGGCTGGAAGAACAGATCCGGGTACCGGAGGGCGATGAAGATACGTTGGCGATGGTTCAGTACTACCGATATTGGTGAGGCGAAAGATGAAACGAAGCGCAAAATGGACGTTGGGATTGCTGATCGGTTGGTTGGCGCTGGCACCGGCGGCATTCGGGGCGATCGGCTGCACGTTGGGGAATCCGGCGCGCGATTTGAAGACGCTGTTTCCCGACATGACGTCGTACCGGGAAGACGTGAAGGAGCTGGCCAAGCTGTCGGACGGACGCGCGGCCTACGAGGCGTTGCGCGCGCGGGTCGGGGGGGATCTTGATCCGGTCTATGAGGCGTACGACGTGCCCTACACGCTGTATTCGGTATTCCGGGGCGAAACGAAGCTCGGCTACGTGCACGGCGTGAACGTGCCGGGACGGGGGGGCGTGATCCAAGTGTTCCTGGCGGTGGATCCGGAAACAGCGGCCATCGGGCGGATGTTCTACCAGCGGCTGGAGAGCCCCGGCGGTGCGGCGCTGCGGAATCCGGCGGCGACCGGGCAGTTTGCGGGGCTGTCGCTGGCGGACTTCTACAAGCACGACTATTTTGCGGCGGCTGATCCGGGCAACGAAGCCGACCGGGTGGGGAACCTCGCGCCGCCGGTGAGGTTGCCCGATGTGGCGTGGCCGGACTGGGAGGCCACGCTGCGCGGGGTGCGCAAGAACCTGATTCTGCTGGATCTATTCGCGTACGACCGCCGCCACGAGCCGTTTTTCGAGCGCGCCCAGGCGGCACAAAAGGAAAAGGAGACGACGCCATGAAACGGATGAACGAACGGAATGATTCATTTCAACAGTCCGGCTCGGCAGGGATGCCTCGCCCTACCCGGAGCATGTTTCCATCCGTCATGGTAGGGCGAACCCTCCGGGTGAGCCGACGCCATGTGGGCGGCATTGTGGGTGTTCTTTCCCTGGCGGTGGTCTTGGCCCTGACGGTCGGTTGCGGCCGGAAGAAGGCGCAGCATTTCGGCGAGCCGTTCACGGAGGCGCCGCGGGTGGAAATCGCGCAGTTGCTGGAAATGCCGGAGGGATTCCGGCGCCAGCCGGTGCGGGTGCAAGGCGAGATCGAGCGCCAATGCCCGGCGGCGGGCTGCTGGCTGTTTTTGCGCGACGGCCAAGGCCGGTCGATCCGGGTCGAGCTAGGCGACTATTTCGCAGAGCTGCCGCGGCGCGTCGGCGAGCCAGCGGAGGTGGAAGGCGAGTGGATTCCCATGGGGACGGGCCACCAGTTCATCGGTACGAAGATCACCTTTGGCGAGGAGGCGGCGCCATGACCTATTCCGCGCTGGCTTGGAAAAACCTCGTGCGCCGCCCGGTGCGGACGGCGCTGACGGCGGGGGGCGTTGCACTGGCCGTGGCGGTGGCGGTGAGCCTTGGCGGGTTCAACCTCGGCTATCGGCAAGCCATTGCCGGCAGCATCGAGCAGCTGGGCTTCCAGGTGATGGTGATGGCGAAGGGCTGTCCGTACGAGGCGGCGACGATGATGCTCAAGGGAGGAACAGGACTGCTCTACCTGCCGGAGGAAGCGCACGCACGGATCCGGACCGATGCCGACGTCGAGGCCATCACGCCGATTTTCATTGGCATCGCCGAAAAGCAGAACACCTCGCTGGATGGGATGTCCGGGGCCTCAGCGTTCACGATTCTGTCGGGCGTGGATCTGGACAGCTTCCGGGCGATGAAGCCCTGGCTGAAGCTCAAGGAAGGCGCGGGGTACGATGGCGGGAGGTGGTTCGCGCCGGCGGCGACCGACGAAATCGTGATGGGTTTCGAGGCAGCGGAATACGAACAGCGCAAGGTGGGCGACGTGTTCTATGTTTCCGTCGTGCCGAACGGGAAAGTGGAGCCCGAGCTGCACGCGTTGAGGGTGGTGGGGGTACTGGAGCGGACGGGCGCACAGGACGACGGGACGGTGTTCCTGCCGTTGCGTGCGGCGCAAGCGATGTTCGGGCGCGAGGGCGAGCTGACCATCATCGGCATCAAGCTGAAGGAATTCAACGGCATCCGGATGCGTGAGTTCGAGGGCCGGTGGCTGCAGATTCCCGAAGTGCAGGTCGTGAGCCTGGAGCAGGTGAAAGGCGCGCTGGTCTCGCTGGTGGGGACGGCGCAGACGATGGTGGCGGCGGTGGCGGTGATCGCGATCCTGGTGGCCGTGATCGGGGTGATCAATTCCGTGCTGACGAGCGTGCACGAACGGACGGGGGAGATTGGCGTGCTGAAGGCGGTAGGCGCGGGCCGGGCGCAGATTTTTCGGCTGGTATGGCTGGAGACGCTGCTGACGAGCCTGGCGGGGGCGGTGCCGGGGAGCCTGCTGGCGGCGGGCGGTGCGCGGCTGACGGACGCGGCGCTGCGGCACCTGCTGAACATCGGGGTGACGCAGCCGCTGGTGCGGATTACGCCGGGGCTGCTGGGCGCGGCGATTGTGGGCGCGATGGGCTTGGGCTTGCTGGCGGGCCTCTGGCCGGCGGGACGGGCCGCGGGGTTGCGGCCGGTGGAAGCGATCCGGAGCGGAGAATAGCCATGGAAAAGGAAATCCTCATATCGGGCCGGAACCTGCAGCGGCACTATCGGCGCGGGAGCGAGACGGTGAAGGCGCTGGACGGTGTCGATGTCGATGTGCGCGCGGGGGAATCGGTGTGCATTCTCGGGCCGTCGGGTTCGGGCAAGACGACGCTGGTGAACCTGCTTTCGGCGCTGGATGCGCCGACGGCGGGCGAGCTGACGATCGGCGGGCGGCGCGTGGACGGGTTGAGCGAGCGCGAGCTGGTGGGGGTGCGGCGGGGGGTGCTGGGCTACGTTTTCCAGCAGTTCCATCTGATTCCGACGTTGACGGTGGCGGAGAACGTCGCGTTGCCGCTGTTGTTTCTGGGGCGGAAGGCAGCGCCGGGCGAGATCGCCCGGGTGCTGGAGGCGGTGGGGCTGGCCGAGCGCGCCGGGCACTTGCCGAAGGAGCTGTCCGGCGGCCAGATGCAGCGCGTGGCGATTGGGCGGGCACTCGCCGTGAAGCCGCGGGTGCTGATTGCCGACGAGCCGACGGGAAACCTGGACAGCCATACGGGCGAGGCGGTTTTTGATCTGTTCCAACAGACGGTAAGGGAAGACGGCGTGGCGTTGGTGCTGACGACGCACAATCTGGCGCTGGCCGCGCGGTGCGACCGTACGCTGATGCTCGCCGACGGACGGATGGTCGACTGATTCGAGGAGCCGGGCGAGGGTGGCCAGAAAAGGCCAGGCGATCTGCGCGGCAGCGCCGACACGCAGCGTCGGAACACATTGAGAAAGAGGATGCGGAATGATACAAGGCGATGCATGAACATACCAATGTGGCAGGTGGATTCGTTTACGGAGAAGGCTTTTTCGGGGAACCCGGCAGGGGTATGCCTGCTGGAGGGGGGGTGGCTGGAGGACCGGGTGCTGACGAGCATTGCGGCGGAGAGTGGCGCGTCGGAGACGGCGTTTCTGGTGAGGAACGCGGAGGGATTCGAGCTGCGTTGGTTTTCGCCGACGACGGAAGTGGAATTATGCGGGCACGGGACGCTGGCGGCGGCGAAAGTGTTGTTTGATGGGCGAGGATGGGAAGGGGCGGAAATCCGTTTTCAGACGCGGAAGCGCGGCGGGCTGGCCGTGGTGAAGAAGGGGGATTGGTTCGAGATGGATTTTCCGGCGTTGGCGGCGCGTCCGGTGGCGACGCCGGCGGGGCTGGCAGAGGCGCTGGGGGCGGAGCCGCTTCAGGTGCTGGAGTCGGTGGAGGACTGGTTGGCGGTGCTGGACGACGAGGCGGCGGTGCGGGAGTTGACGCCGGATTTAGGGGCGTTGCGGGAGCACGGATGCCGGTGCCTGGTGCCGACGGCGCGGGGGGCGGAAGTGGATTTCGTGTCGCGGGCGTTTGCGCCGCGGCTGGGGATTGATGAAGATCCGGTGACGGGTTCGGCGCATTGCGTGCTGGCGCCATACTGGGCGGGGGTGCTGGGGAAGGACGAACTGCGCGCGCATCAGGTGTCGGCGCGGGGCGGGGAGGTGCGCTGCCGGGTGGCGGGGGATCGGGTGAAGTTGGCGGGGCAGGCCG
>CAYODC010000111.1:6704-7073 GCA_964402575.1 uncultured Verrucomicrobiota bacterium | reverse complement strand
GACTATGCGACAAGCGCAAAGTCAAATGCGCCGATTGTCCCAATCGACGGCTTCTACCCGTGACGGACAAAGTAATCCGTTGGCATCTTACGGGAGTGGACGACGACGGCCATGAATTCGTGGCGGGCATCTATCCGATGTTGCTGGATGAAACCTGTTTTTTCCTGGCGATGGATTTCGACAAGGAAAACTGGGCCAATGACATTGGCGAAGTGCTCCAAACCTGTCGGAAGATCGGATTGCCAGTTGCGGCCGAGCGCTCCCGATCCGGCAATGGCGCTCACCTGTGGTTGTTTTTCGAAGAGGCGATTCCCGCCGTGCTGGCAAGAAAGCTGGGGGCGCATCTGCTGACCGAGACGATGGATCGTC
>CAYODC010000111.1:0-6694 GCA_964402575.1 uncultured Verrucomicrobiota bacterium | reverse complement strand
GACATTGGGCTGGACTCCTACGACCGATTCTTTCCCAATCAGGACACCTTGTCGAAGGGCGGTTTCGGCAACCTGATCGCTTTGCCCATGCAAAAACGCGCGCGAGAATCGGGAAACAGCGTGTTCATTGACGAGCATCTGGTTCCCTTTGTCGACCAGTGGGCGTTTCTCTCTTCGATTCAGAAGATCGCAAAGTCAAAGATCGAGACGATTGTGCGCGATGCGGAAGCCAAGGGGCGCGTAATGGGGGTGCGATTTGTTTTGGGGGAGGATGAAAATGAAGATCCCTGGACATTGCCGCCTTCGCGCATTCGGCGAGAACCATCCATTGCCGGGCCTTTGCCATCGGTGCTGGACCTGGTTCTCGGCAATGAAATCTATGTTTCGAAATCCGAGCTTTCACCGGCCTTGCGAAATCGCTTGTTGAGATTGGCGGCCTTCCAGTATCCGGAGTTTTATCGGGCTCAAGCGATGCGGCTGCCCACGTTCGACAAACCGCGGGTCATTGCTTGCGCGGAAGACCATGGAACCCACATCGGCTTGCCCCGCGGCTGTCTGGACGAAGTGATGTCCTTGTTGGCTTCTTTGGGCGTTGAGAGTCGCATGTCCGATCAGCGCTGTTCGGGAGTGCCATTGGATGTCGCTTTCCAGGGAGTCTTGCGCCCCGAGCAAGTGCCGGCCGCCAGGGCATTGGCATTGGCCGATACGGGCGTTCTGGCCGCAACCACGGCATTTGGGAAAACGGTCGTTGCGGCATGGCTGATTGCCCAACGCAAGGTCAACACCCTTGTGTTGGTTCATCGGCAGCAGCTGTTGGAGCAATGGGTCGAACGGTTGGCGTTCTTTTTGGGCATGCCCGCAAAATCCATTGGCCGCATCGGTGGTGGGCGGAAGAAACCAACGGGAGGGGTAGATGTTGCGCTGATCCAGAGTCTGGTGCGCAAAGGCGTCGTGAATGATCTGGTGGGCGACTATGGACATTTGGTGGTGGACGAATGCCATCGTCTTCCCGCAGCCAGTTTCGAACAAGTAACGCGAAGGGCGAAAGCCAAATACGTGCTGGGACTGTCTGCAACGGTTGCGAGGAAGGATGGACATCATCCCATCATCTTTATGCATTGCGGACCCGTGCGGTATCGTGTGAGCGCCAAGCAACAGGCGGCAGATCGGCCTTTCACTCATGCCGTATTGGCCCGGCCTACGTCCTTCAGGCGCGTGGAAGCAGAAGCCCGGGACATGCGGATTCAGTTCCACGATCTGTACGATGCCCTGATCCTGGACAACCGGCGCAACCAAATGATCTGCGATGACATCGAAGGCGCATTGCGCGAAGGCCGGAAACCCATGGTCTTGACGGAACGACGGGAACACCTCGATATCCTGGCTGGTTTATTGACTTCACGGGTACAGCATCAGGTTGTCTTGCAGGGCGGGATGGGCAAACGGCATCTTCGTGAAGCCCTTACCCGGCTGGGTGCCATTCCCGAGAATGAAGACCGGGTATTGCTGGCGACGGGAAAATATCTGGGGGAGGGGTTCGACGATGCGCGGCTCGACACCCTGTTCCTGACTCTGCCTGTTTCTTGGCGCGGAACGATTGCCCAATATGTTGGACGGCTGCATCGTCAACACGATCTCAAGCGCGAGGTGCGGGTGTACGATTACGCCGATCTTAACGAGCCCATGTTGGCGAAAATGTTCGACCGGCGCTGCAGGGGATACGAGGCGGCCGGTTACACCATTCTGCTTCCGGCGAGTGCCGTCCCCGGCTGGCCGCCGGAGGTTCCGTTGCCTGTCGATCCCGACTGGAAGCGGGATTATGCCTCCAGCGTTCAACGATTGATTCGCGACGGCGTGGACGCCCCGCTGGGCAACCTGTTCGTGCAGGCTGCGCGCTCGACATTGTCAGGATCACAGGGGCTTGAGACGGCTCGCAGCGCGACCGAGGCGTTTCTGTTCCGGCGGCTGGAGTCACTGGCCGAGACCCGTGGCAAGTTTCGCCTGAACGTCGAATTGCCGATTCCCTTCTGCGAGAGGGGCGCGATGGAGGTGGATCTGTTTTGCGCAGATGCACGAGTGGTGGTCGAATTGGATGGTCCCCAGCATCTGACCGATCCGGACGCCTACCGGCGCGACCGGTTAAAAGATGTTTCGTTGCAAGAAAACGGCTATTTCGTTCTGCGGTTTCTTGCGGAGGATGTTGGCAAGCATTTGGATCGTGTCCTCGACGCGATTCTCCGGGTCTTGGCGCATCAGGGGAAAGGGGGGCGGGGATTGTGAAACGTTGGGGAAAAAGTGGCGATTGGGTGGCGATTCAGATGTTGCACCATGCGTTTCTTGCGTCATATGCGTTATATGGGGACTTGCACAACCCCATGCGGTTCGTCTATATTGAACATCGAAAGGCCGTTGCGTAAAATTGGCATAACCTCTTGGGGTGCAAAAGGTCCCGGGTTCAAATCCCGGCGCCCCGACCATCTTGCGGCATTGAAAAAGGGGGCGGGCTCGCCAGCACGGAGGGGCGGCGGTTGGGCGTGAGCGCCAGGAGTGCCAGGAACGATATTGCGGCCTAGCCGCCATCCTCGGTCCTGATTGATGCCCGAAGGATGGATGTGCTAGACTGGCATGCCGTCAGGAGGAACCTCATCATGGTGCGGCGATTGCTGGCGGCGGTTGTGGCATGGACGGCGGTGGAGGCGGGGGCGGCGACGTGGGTCGTCGACGACTTGGCGTACACCAACGAAGACTTGAGCGTGGAAACGCACGACTTCGCGTGGGCGATCGCGGGGGTCAATTCGGCGACGGCGGAGACGCACGTCGTCAACTTGGCGACCGACGTGAACTACGCCGCGACGGCCACGTTCCTCGCCTCTGCGCAGATCAACGGGCTGGACTGGAGCCGCACGCGGATCGACGGCGTTCGGTTCACGCGGGGCGGCGGGGCCGCGAACGTGCGCATGGACGAGGTGATCTACGACGAGACCGGCGGCGGCGGCACGCTCGAAGACTGCCAGCTTTCGCCGTATGGCCAGTTGTCGGCCAACGGCAATCCCGTTTCGGTGCGCGATTGCCTGCTGGACGGTTACGCGGAAGCCCTGGATTTGGGCGCGGGCGTCGCGTTCGAGAACAACGCGGTCTGGCTGGGGAAGGTCACGCTGGCCGCGGGCACGGTGATCAACAACGCGTTCCACGGCGGCGAACTTCGGGCCGGGCAGGCCACGCTGTCCGGCAACACGTTCGATTGCGCGTCGAACAGCCTGTATCTGCGGATCGGATCGGGCGACATTCTCGCCAATACGTTCACGGGCACGGCGCTGCGGGTGGCGCTCGGCACGAACCTGTCGCTTGCCGACGTCGAGATGTCCGAGCTGGAGCTGTTCGGCGACAGCAACTACGTCTACCGCTGCGCGATCACGAACCGGCTTGCCGTGGTCGGCTACAGCAACGAGATCTCCCAATGCGACATTAGCGACCACAAGACGACCAACTTCAGCATCTCGGTCGTTGGCGACTTGAACTGCATCCGGTATTCGCGGCTGTTCGCGATCGGCGGCGTGCGCATGGTCGGGGACGACTGCGAGTTCCGGCACAATCTGGTTTTCAGCAACGCCTACGGCATCCGGCTGGAGGGCGACCGGGGACGGATCCGGGAAAACCGCATCGGTTTCGAGACCAACGGCGGGGCGGCCATCGCGTTCAGCGGGCCGGGCATCGAGGCGATCGGCGAGGGCAACGTGGTGGGCGACGAATTTCCCGACGGAGGCGACGGCAACCAAATCGTGGCTTCGGGTGGGCCGGGCATCCGGGTGGCCGGCGGGCTCGCCGGCATCCGCGGCAACTGGGTGGGTTGCGCCAGCAACGACGGGCTGTACGTCTATGGCGGCTGCGGGACGGGCATCGAGGTTTCCGGGGGCGTGAGCAACGCGCTGTATCGCAATTTCGTGGTGGATTCCGCGGGCGACGGCATCGTGCTGTCCAACTGTCCGGCCGCGCAGGTGATGGATTGCCGCATCGGGGTCTGTCCGCAGGATCTGATGCGCGCCAACGGCGGGCGCGGGCTGGTCTTGCACGGTTCGCCCCGGAACGACCTGTGGGGCAACTGGGTGGTGGGGTCGGGGTTGGAGGGCCTGTGGCTGTTCGATTGCTCCGACACGGAAATCGTCGGCAACCGGATCGGCTACGTGCCCGAGCTGGGCCTGTGGCGCTACAACGGGAGCCACGGTCTCCACGCCGTCAACAGCTCGAACCTGACGATCGGCCTGCGCAATCCCGGGCTGGAAAACGTAGTGGCGGGCAACGGCGGCCACGGCATTTTCATCGAGCGCAGCGAGTGGCAGGCGCCGGACAGCGCGTGCGAGGGCACTCGCATTTTCGCCAACTGGGTCGGCCAATACTACGGCACGAACCAGCCGAATGCCGGCAACGGCATTTTCCTGTACGGCGCGAGCAACGCGTGGATCGGCGGCAGCACCGACACGTTCGAGGGCAACCACGTCGGCGGCAACGGCGAGGCGGGCATCCGGCTTTCGGCGTGCCGCGAAGTGCAGGTCTACAACAACGACGTCGGCGTCTATTTCAGCCTCTACGGCAACCAGGCCATTCCGAATCTCGACGGCATCCGCGGCGACGGGCTGGTGGACTGCATCATCGGCGGCGAGGAGCAATACGAGCACAACTACGTTTCGGGAAACTTGCGCGACGGCATCCATGTCGGCAACGAAACGACCACGCCGTCCAACAACATCATCCAGGGCAATTTCGTTGGCGTGGACTCGACGGGGCTGGAGGCGATTCCCAATGGCGGAGACGGCATCCACGTCGTCGGCGACCACAACTGGATCGGCGGGGCGATGGGAGAGTTGGGCGTCAACCGGGCGGGCAACGTGGTGTCGGCCAACGTCTCCAACGGCCTGGTGGTCGCGGGATGGAGCAACAGCGTCGTCGGCAACTACGTCGGCGTGGACGACACCGGAAACGGCCGGCTGGGCAACGGCCTGCACGGCATCGTTTCGGCCTGTTCCTACGGTTGCATCGGCAATCCGGCGTGGGGCAACGTGGTCGGAGCGAACGGCGGCCACGGCATCTGGCTGAACGGCGCCGGGATGAGCAATTGGGTCCAGAACAACCGCATCGGCGTGGGGCTTGATGGGACCAGCGACGTCGGCAACGGCTGGAGCGGCATCGCGGGCGAGAGCATCGGGGGCGCGGTCATCGGCGGCACGGGCACCAACGAGGCCAACGTCGTCGGCAACAACGGCCGGTGCGGCGTCGAGATCGAAAGCGACTGGGGCGGCACGCGCATCGTGGGCAACTGGATCGGCCTGCCGCCGACGAACATGGCCTTCCGGGCGAATCCGACCGCGGGCGTGCGGATCGAGGAATCCACGGCGGCCAACTTCGTGATCAGCAACCGTCTCGACGGCGAAGTGGGCGTGAAGCTTCGCCACACCTACTACCAATGGATCGAAGACAACTTCATCGGCTTCCATCCGGCGTCGCCCAATGCCTCCACGCAGCTTTTGGTCGGCATCGAGGTGCAGGACGCCGGCGCGAACCGGATCGGCGGCGACCGCGGCAACGACGTCGGCGCGGCCCGGTGGGCGGGCATATCGATCGACATCTCCGCGCCCGATGAATTGGCCGCGTGGGGCCATCCGAACCGCGTGGACGCCAACCGGATCGGCACGGGCCTGAACCTCTCGGGCGCGGTGACGAACGCGGGCGACGGCATTTCCGTCGTGGGGGCTCGCCGCAACCTGATCGGCAGCGCCACGGGTCCGAACTGGATCGCCAACTGCCAAAACGGAATCCGCATCGCCTCGGCCGCCAGCAACGACGTTTGCGGCAACCTGATCGGGTTGGCGCCGAATGGATCCGCGCCCGGCAACCGCGGCCACGGCATCCGCATCGAGACCTGCGTGGCCGACGAGATCGGCATCACGTCCGGCAGCACGACGAACGAGGCCGGCAACGTGATCGTGAACAGCGCAGGGGACGGCGTTTCCGTGTTCAATTCGTGGCGGATCGGCATCGCGGGCAATACGATCGGCCATGAACCGGGGGAGGCGGTGGCGGAGCCGAATCGCGACGGCGTGAACATGACCTTCTCGTCGAACTGCCTCGTCGGCCTGTTCAGCGCGGGGCCGGTGCAGGTTTTCCGCGGCAACGCCATCGCGGGCAATCTGCGCTACGGCGTCTACGACGGATCCGGGATCAGCAACTGGATCGGCGGAAACGCGATCGGCGTCATGGCCGACTTCGCCACGCCGCTGCCGAACGGGGGCGACGGCATTTGCCTGGTGGAGACGGTCGGCGACGAAATCGGCAACGGCTGGATGGAGGGCTACGAGGATGGCTACAACGTCGTTTCCTGCAACGCCTCCAACGGTATCGTTCTCTGGAGCGATTCGGGCGAACGGGCGGCCGACGTCCAGGGCAACTTCATCGGCACCGATCCAGCCGAAACGCGGACGCTGGGCAACGGAGGGGCCGGCATCGTCGTGGAAGGTTCCGGCGGCAACCGCATCGGTTATGCCTGGGAGGATTGCAAGAACGTGATCGTCGACAACGGCCACGGCGCGGTTCGCCGGCGCGGAGGCGCGGCGCGGTTGATTCCGCCCAACGTGTGCGGCATCGAAATCCGGGGGAATGCGCCGACCAACGAGCTGCTGGGCAACTACGTGGGCGTGACGCG
>CAYODC010000110.1:0-7110 GCA_964402575.1 uncultured Verrucomicrobiota bacterium | reverse complement strand
AGACTATTCATCGAGGACAAGGCGGTTTCGCACGATGCGGAGAAGACACCGCCATGAACGCCAACGCCGGAATCCTTGCGGATTCCGGCGCAATCGTCAGTCAGGCGGGCGAACCCCTATTTCGCCGCCGGCTCCTCAACAGGCTCCGTGGCCGGCACCACCGCCGCCGCTTTTTTCTTCGTCTTTTTCTTCTGGGTGGTTTTCTGCTTCGCCTTGGGTTCTTCGCGAGCCGCCTGCTTCTCATCCACGGCCGGTTCCGCCGGCTCTTCGCCCACGACGACGGGGTCCGGAAATTCCTCGGCCGACACGAACACCGGAACGGCGTCCCCCGCCGCGGCGGCAACGGCCGGACGAGCCGGGGCGTTCTGGGCCCGTTCGGCTTTCTTCAGAAACAGCAAGCCGGATTCCGCCTGCGGGATCCACGAGCTGTCCGGATGGGCCATGATGAAATCCTCGTAGAGCGTGCGCGCTTCCGCGAACTGCCCCATCTGCTCCCGGCAACGGGCCGCGCCCAGCACCGCCTGGGGTACCAGCGTGCTGTCCGGATGCGCTTCCAGAAACGCCTCGTAGCTGGCCGCCGCGGAAGCATAGTCGTCCAAGGCCTCCTGGCTGGCAGCCACGCCCAATTCGGCGTCGGGCGCCATCTCGTGCCCGGCATAGCTCGACAGGAAGCGCTGATACGCATTCAAGGCCTCGTCATGGCGGTTCTGCGCATAGAATTCCGCTCCCGCCGTCGCCAGCGCCACCGGCGAGGTCGGCGCCTCCGGATTCAGCGTGGCCATCTGCAGGAATTCCTCTGGACTGCGCGCCTGGAACAGCGCCTGGACGGCCGCCGCGGATTTCTCGGCCTTCTGGTTCCGCCAGGTGGAAAGCCCCAGCAGCACCACCACGGCCACCGCCAGCCCGATCAGCGCCGGCCGGCCATAGGCCGTCATCCATTGGGAAAACTGCTGGACATCGCCCGAAGCCTCGTCCCGGGAGGGCGCAGGTTCGTTCACTGGCTGGTCGTTCTTCTCATCCATGGGGATCCATCCTCTCGTTTGGAAATCGGGTCGGAATTGTGGCGGCTCAACCCGCAAAACGCAAATCCGAAATTGCCGGCCCTACGGGGTCTCGCGGGCGGCCCACTGCCGGGCCAGCTCAAAGACCGCCAGGTTCTTCTGGATCAACGCCTCCCGGCCGGAGAAGGTGGCCCCAATGGCCTGCCGGTACTGGTCGTCGGACAGGCCCAAGCCCCCCACGGCCGCCATCACCCCGATCATGGCGGTGTTGGATGCGCGCGCGCTGCCGCCTTCCGTTGCGAGCTCCTGCGCCGGCACCGCCAGCACGCGCACGCCTTCGGGTGCAGGGAATTCGCCGATCGCCGCGTTGTAGATCAGGCATCCCCCCCGCTTGACCTGCCCCGCGAACTTCTCCAGCGAAGGCCGGTTCATCGCCACCAGCACATCGGCCGCGTTGACCACGGGCGACCCCACCGGACTGCCCGAGATCACCACCCCGCAGTTGGCGGTGCCGCCGCGCTGCTCGGGACCATAGGAAGGATACCACGAAACGAATTTGCCAGCGGTACACGCCGCCCGCGCCAGCATCACCCCCATGCTCAGCACCCCTTGGCCGCCAAAGCCCGCCATCTTCACGCTCAGCGTAGGCGCCTCCGGATCGAGCTTCGCGTCCGGCGCCTGGTCCGTGTCCAGCCCCAGCAGCCGGTCCAGCGTCTCCTTGCGGTAGTCGCTCTCCGCCCGCTCGATCGGAACCGCCTCCGCCGACCGGTCGCGCAGTATGCCCAGCGGATATTCCGCCTCCATCTGCTCCGCCACGAACCGGGCCGCCGCCTCGACGTTCATCTTCTGGTTGGTCGGGCAGGCCATCAGCACTTCGACGAAGGTGTACCCCTTGCCGTCGCGCTGGATCTCCAGCGCCTTGCGGATCGCCTGCCGCGCCTGGCGCAGCTTGGCCATGTTCGAAAACGAAACGCGCGCAATGTAGACCGGCGCCTTCAACTGGCTGATCAGCTCCGCCATGTGCAGCGGGTAGCCCGCCTGCAGCGGGTCGCGCCCCTCCGGCGAAGTCTCCGTCTTCTCCCCCACCAGCGTCGTCGGCGCCATCTGGCCGCCGGTCATCCCGTAGACCGTGTTGTTCACGAAAAACACCGCGATCTTCTCGCCGCGGTTCGCCGCCTGCAGCGTCTCGTTCAGGCCGATGGACGCCAGGTCGCCGTCGCCCTGGTACGAAATCACCACCGCGCCGTTCTTCGTGCGCGAAATCCCCGTGCCCACTGCCGCGGCGCGGCCGTGGGCCACCTGGATGTTGCCCGTGTCGAAATAGTAGTAGGCGAAAACCGAACAGCCCACGGGGCTGATCACCACCGTGCGGTCCTGCAGCTCCAGATCGGCCAGCGCCTCGCCGATCAGCTTGTGCAGCACGCCATGCTCGCACCCCGGGCAGTAGTGCGTCGCCGTCTGCGCCGAACCGCCCTTGCGCGGAAATGTCTTGTAGAGGCCCCGGGTCTGGATCACTTTTTCCATCGTTCGTCTCCCGCCTCAACTCTTCCGGACCGCTTCGCGGATCTTCGCCAGCACCTGCTCCTGCGTCACCACGTTCCCGCCCAGCCGGTTCGCCAAATGCACCGGACAGCGGCACTCGATCGCCAGCCGGATGTCGTCGCGCATCTGCCCGTTGCTCATTTCGACGCTGATCAACTGCTTGCCGCCCTGCGCCACGAACGCATCCAGCGCCTCCTTCGGGAAGGGATACAGCGTCTTCGGCCGGAACAGCCCCGCGCGGATGCCCTCCGCGCGCGCCGCATCGACCGCGCCCTGCGCAATGCGCGCGCTGATGCCGTAGGCCACCAGCGCCACATCCGCGTCCTCCATCCGGTAGCCTTCGGAATCCTGCTCCGCCGCCTCGACGGCCGCGTATTTTTCCTGCAACAGGTTGTTGAACGCCTCCTGCTGGTCGAAGTTCAGGAAGATCGACGTCACCACGTTCGGGCGGGTCGCGGCGGTACCGTCCACCGCCCAGCTCGTGTCCGTCGCCGGCGCCACGCTCTCCTCCGGGAACCGCAGCGGCTCGATCATCTGGCCCAGCACCCCGTCGGCCAGCACGAACACCACCATCCGCCACTTCTGGGCCAGCTCGAAGGCCTTCATCGTGAAATCGCACATTTCCTGCACGCTCGCCGGCGCCAGCACGAGGTTGCGGTAGTTGCCGTGGCCCCCGCCCTTCACCACCTGGTTGTAGTCCCCCTGCTCGGGACCGATGTTCCCCAGCCCCGGCCCCGCGCGCATGACATCCACCACCACCGCCGGCAACTGCGCCCCCGCCAGATACGAAATGCCCTCCTGCTTCAGGCTGATGCCCGGCCCCGACGACGCCGTCATCGCCCGCCGCCCCGTCGCCGCCGCCCCGAACACCATGTTGATCGCCGCCTCTTCGCTCTCCGCCTGCACCATCCGCCGCCCCGCCCGCGGAAACTTCTTCGCCGCTTCGTGCAAAATCTCGCTCGCCGGCGTGATCGGATACCCGAAAAAGCTGTCGCAGCCCGCGTACAGGGCCCCGATGATGACCGCCGTGTTGCCCTTGACCAGTTGTGTCGCCATGGCTCGCTTCCTTACTTCGCCGCATTCCGCGCCGGCAGATGCACCTGGATCGCGTTCGGCTCGGGACAGCCGTAGAAGCAGTTCAGGCAGCCGATGCACCCCGCCCCCGCGTACTGCGCAAACGTGTAGCCGCGCGCATTCAGCTCCCGGCCCATGGACAGCACCTTTTTCGGGCACACGGCAATGCAACGCCCGCAGGCTTTGCATTCCAGCGGATCAATGACGGGATACGGCAGGGAGGGGGGGTCTTCGCTCATGTTTGTTTTCCAAAATCCATACAGTCCGCGAAACATACCCCCATCCCCCCGCTTCATCAACCCCGAAACCCGCACCTTCGTCCGGCCGTCCGGCAAGCGGACGGCCATCATGTGTTTTCGCTCGCCTTCCCCGCCTCGTTCAGGCATATGTTCCCGCAAAGGCCGTCTCCCTCCATGGAAACCAAAAGCCCCGGCGCCATCCAGCATCTCAATGGCAAGTCCTCGCTTCCCATCATCGAGGTCTTTTACCAGTTCCACCACCTCAAGTCTCTCTATCGCCAGGGTTGGCTCCGCGCCGGCATCCCCAAGGAACGCTGCGAAACCGTCGCCGAACATTCCCTGGGCGTGGCGGTCCTGGCGCTGTTCCTCGCGGACGAATCCTTCCCCCATCTGGATAAAACCAAATTGATCCTCATGGGCCTCCTGCACGACTTCGGCGAAATCCACGCCGGCGACATCGTGCCCGGCCGCATGTCCCTCCAGGCCAAGCACGAGCTCGAACGCTCCGCCGTCGAGCGGGTGTTCTCCCGCCTCGCCAAGGGCAAGGACTATCTCGCCATCTGGGAGGAATACGAAGCCGGCGCCACGCCCGAGGCCCGCTTCATGAAGGAAATCGACCGCCTCGAAATGGGACTGCAGGCCAGCGTCTACGAACAGGATGGCCTCGCCAACCTGTCCGCTTTCTTCGACTCGACCGACCAGGCCCTGGCCTCCCCGAAACTGCGCGAAATCCTTGCAGCCCTCCGGGAACTCCGCCCCCCGCCCTCCCCCCACCAATCGCCATGCTGAACATCCTCAAGGACCCCGGGTCCGGCTTCGTCCGCCTGACCGGCCGGTTCGACGGCGCCGGCGCCGCCGAATTCGACCGGCAATTGCTCCTGCTCCACTCCCGGCCCCTCCCCTTGGTCCTGGACCTTGCCGGAGTCGATTACCTTTCCAGCGCCGGCATCCGCTCCCTCCTGCTGCAAGAAAAAAAACTCCGCGCCAACGGTGTGCGGCTGGTTCTGCTGGCTCCCCAGCCCGCCATCCTGCAGGCCCTCGAAATGAGCGGCCTGCTTCAACAGTTCGCCGTATTCCCTTCGGAAGAAGCGGCACAGACCTTTCTGCGGGATTCCGCTTCCGGCCCCGCGGCCACCACCACGTTCGCCATCGGGGAATGCACGGCGACGCTCCGCCGCCTTCCCGGGGCCGCCGCGCAATCCGCTATCTGGGGATCGGAACCAGGGACCGCCGGCGGGCTTCCGGATCCGGGCGCGCTGACTCCGGCCACCCTGAATGAACTCCCCCTGGCATTCGGCCGGGGCGGATTCGGAAACACCCGGGCACAGGCGTTGGAATCCTTTGGCGCATTCATGGCCCTGGGCAACACGGTGATTCTTTCTCCGGGGGGCAGCCAAGGCTGTCCCGATTTCCTCCAGTCGGATCAACCCGAGGCCGTCTCGTGGTACGTCGCCGACGCCCTGTCGCTCCTCGGCAGCCCCTCGTTTCATCTGGAACTCAAAGGCCCCGGAATCCCTCTCGGGAATCTGGTGGCGGCCTTGCCGGCCCCGGACGGAACCCCGACGGATGATCCGCCCCCCCCCATGGCCTTCCTGCTGCAAGCCTCCCGGGATTCCTCGGATGGCGCCGATCCCGAGGACCTTCTCTTGCTCGGATGGATCGCCCCGGCCGCCAACGCGCCTGCCCTCCAGCACGCGTTCCGGCCCCGCGAATGGGCCCCCGTTTCTTCCTCCCGCCAATACCTCGGCTATGGCCTCCGCCTCGCCGGCCACCCACCCGGAACCCCTCTCTACAATCCCGGCGACCGGTTCGCGAATGCCCTTTCCCCTGAACGGTTCCTCGGCGTGGAACCCATCCCCCCCGCCTCGATCCTCCACCACATTCAGGCCTGGATCTTCACGCCGGAATCTCCGCGCCCCGCCGCCGACACCCGGCTCAAGATCGAAATCAACGGATCCATGGAATTCCCGGATGAATGGGACCTGATCACGCGCCGGATCTACACCGATTCCCGCCGCGTCGTGCTCACCCCCCTCTCCGGCGGCTACAGCGCCACCACGATGCGCGCCGACAGCTTCGACCGCGACGGACGCCGCACCATCCCGACCGTGCTGAAAATCAGCTCCCGCAAAAACACCGATTCCGAAGTGCGCGCCTACCACGACCACGTCAAAAAGTTCATCCTCAACAACAGCACCGTCATCATGGGCAACGCCGCCCAGGGCCCGTGGGCCGGGCTGCGGTACAATTTCGTCGGCGTCAACGGCCCCGGCAGCTCCCTTTCCTGGATCGCCGACCATTATGCCCGCCGCCCCGCCGCCGAAGTCCTCCCCCTCTTCGACGCCGTCTTCGGCCAGGTCCTGTGGCCCTGGTACGGGCAGCCCAAGCGGGAAACCCTCCACCCCTTCGACCAGCACGACCCCTCGCGGCTTTTCCCGCGCATCCCGGAACAGGCGGAAACCGTCCTGGGCATCTCGGCCGAGGCCCCCCTCCTCCCCTGCCCGGAACTGGAACGCGACTTGCCCAATCCCTACTATTTTCTGCGGCATGAATTCCCCCGCCGGCAGTCCAGTCCATGGCCATGGTGGACCTCCATCACCCACGGCGATCTCAACCTCAACAACATCCTCATCGACGAAAAGGAAAACATCTACGTCATCGACTTCTCCGAAACCCGGCCGCGCAATGTCCTGTCCGACTTCGCCCGCATCGAGCCCGTCATCACCCTCCAGATGACCCGGCTCGAATCCCCCGGCGACATGCGCGATCTCCTGCGGTTCATGGAAGGCCTCGCCTCCGTCTCGCCGCTGGCGGACGCCCCCCCCTTCCGCTACTCCGGCACCGACCCCATGGTGGAAAAGGCCTGGCAAACCGTTTGCCTCCTCCGCCGGTACGCCCGCAAGGCCGTCGACGGAGACAACCAGCCGCTCTTCTACTGGCTGCCCCTGCTCGAATGGACCCTCCCCAGCGTCTATTTCGTCCAGCTGTCCCCCGAACGCAAACGGCTCTGGATGTACGCCGCCGCCCTCCTGTGCGAACAACTCCAGACGCGCCCTTAGCGGAAGCGTTTCTTCCCGAACCCCGCCGCCAGCAAGGCCCCCGCCCCCGCAAAGCACATCGCCATCACCGCCATCCGGGTCCGCCATCCCCGTCTCCACGTCTCGCGGGCATCCTCGTATTCCCGGCTGCCGGAAAAATAGGGTAAGCGTCCGGCCTATGTCCTCATTGACACGGTTTTCGCGGCCAGCCATTGG
>CAYODC010000109.1:0-7123 GCA_964402575.1 uncultured Verrucomicrobiota bacterium | reverse complement strand
CCCAATGGCTGGCCGCGAAAACCGTGTCAATGAGGACATAGGCCGGACGCTTACTGACCGTTTATGCACGCCCATAGAGATCGGCTTACCCGGAGGGTTCGCCCTACCCGAAGTCCTATGCGGCGTTTCGGTAGGGCGAGGCGTCCCTGCCGAGCCGGGCTGTTTCCGGTGGTTGAGCGGCTACACCATTTCCGAAAATGCCCTATTCATCCAGGAACTTGAAGATCCGGATGAACATCTCGTGCGGCTTGCCCAGCCCCGGCGGCGTGGGATCCCTCCACACCAGCGCCACCGCCCGCCGTTCCCCCACGATGAGGTCGTCGGCGCTGTCCCAAGCCCCAGGATTCGCTTGCCCCTCCCGGACCACCTGGCCGACCGCCAGCACCGTGAACATGCTGTTGTTCGGATTGAACAGCCCCCAGGTGCGCTCGATCAGCCGGTGCCGCGCATTCTTGCCCCACTTCAACCCGAAATAGCCATTCGCTTGGAACTCCTTCGCCCAAATCCAATCCAGCCCCCGCATGCACGCCCCCGTGAATGCCGTCGACGAGGAGTTGTCCGTGATTTTCTTCGTGCCGGTCGTGTTCATGAAAACCTGGACCAGTTCCTGCAGTTCCGCATCGTCCAGGGCCTTGTCGCCATCCTTGAACTTCAAACCCTTGAACGCCGCATAGAGCACGTTGCTGCTGCTGGTGTTGGGATTGATCGTCCCGTTCGTATACGCCACGCCTATGCTGGACACATCGCTGACCATCTTCTGCGACACGATGCGCGACAACGCATCCGCCCCCTCCTTGTTGCAGAATTCCAACGTCTTCCAAGGTTGCCCCGTGCTGAGATAGCTCACTTCCACCGGCGTCTGCATCGGCGAATTCCGGCAGTAGAAGTTCGTACTGTCATGGTTCGTTCCAAACCCGTGGCTCGTGGCCTCGACATTGATGGAGCCCATGGTCCCGTCCCCAGGCGCCCATGCCCCTTCTTTCAGGTGGTTCAACCGCGGATCGCTGACTTCCCAGTAAAAGGGCCCCTCGGTCGCACCCACTCCTATTGTATTCTGTTGCGCCCGGATGTCCAAAACCGATGCCGGAATCCAATCCACCGCGTGCCCCCCCGTCAGAATTTCAATCCCCTCGCCCGTGGTCGCGGCGATTTGGATGGGAACGGTAGCGTCAAAGGGTAAATTCGTGTCCGTCATCGTCAACTGAACTGGACCATCCGGCTTGAGTTGAAGCGTAGCGGTCAGTTGGGGCACTCCGCCGCTGTAATCGGCTTGAAACGCCGTTGTGGCATACGCCTGCCATGGTTCCACGGTATACTGATTGCCCAACCCGCGCATCGGTATCCAAATGTCAACCCCGGCCGGCCCCGTCGCCGTCGGCCCCCCTCCCACGGTCACGTTTAGACTATAAGACGTGTTCTTCGGATCGTTCTCGACGGCCGGGAACGGGAACCACCATTCCACTTGCAACCTCACCGTGATGTCGATTTCGGCTGTTCCGGGCGGAATCGTACCCGACGGCGGCAAGTGAACCGTCTGCACTTCCACGCTCACCTCGTTGATCATCGGCACGTTCTTCGGCGAGGGGTAGTTGGTGACGTTTTGCGGATACGTCAGGCTGTTGGTGTAGTCGTTCACGGCATTCAACCACCAGTCGGGGACCTCCCCTTCCGGAAACTGATCTGTCAAGTCCCCCAAGGCTTTCCCCCACTGCGTCAGGCCCCACGACCCGACTTCATCCCATGCCACCAGATTATCCGTAGCCCACTTCGCGGTGTTCGGATTGTATTCCCACCCCCGGTACGATGCCAGGCTGTAGGGAACCAGATCCGAGACGTTGGTGGAATTCAACGCCACCGCCCCGTATTCCTCGATCCGGGTCCATCCTTCACCTTTCCGCCACCGGGATGCGGATCCTCCTCCCGGGGGGCCCCAGACATTGTCCGGCGGCAATTCATCGGCCGAAACCCCTTCGTCGATGTAATAGTAAATCGTTCCGTTGTAGGTGACGGCTTTTCTGTTTTCCCCCCCGTTGTAGCGGCCATTCGTCAGCAAGATCAGCTCCGCCATCGTGTCAAACCCATGCCATCCCCGCCGCAACCGCTTGAATAAACTGGCGTCGGGGGGATCGTCCAACCCTTCCACCTTGTCCATTTCCGGCAGTTCCCCCAATCCGAGGGCCCGGACGCTGGTCCGATTGGTGGCATTCCCCAGCGTGGCAACCCCGTCTTCCCTGGCAACCAGGTTCGCGTCGATGCCCCCGCTCATGTCGAAACATAGATAGGCATACCGGCCAATGATCGGATTGTTCGCCCCCGCCCCGGCCGAGGGATCCTTCCGCACCAGGATCCACCGGGTGTCGTCCATCACCGCGTCCTCGAACTCCAGATATCGCCGCGGAATCCAGTTGCGGGCCTCCCCTTGCATGATCTCCAGCCCGTCCGCCGACAACGAATTGGCCCCCGACTGGAACTCGCCGCTGGCATACGGCGGCATCGACACGAACAAGTCGTACGCCGAATCCTTGGGCGGCAGCATGTACTTGTTCACGTTGTACAACTGGTCGCTGTAGTCGCTCATGGCCGCATGGATCGCCGTCCGCGCCATCTGCCGCCCGCGGTGCGCATCCAGCGATACCCCCGCCACCAGCCGCTCCATCCGCGCCTGCGTCAGAAAGGCCACCGCCATCAGGATCATGATGCTCAAAAAACCCAGCACCACGATCAGCGCCACGCCCCGCTTCCCGCGGGCTCCCTTGCCGCCCATCTGCCGTTTCATTGCTCCGCTGCCTTTCCGCGCTAATCCATGTAATAATCCGCCGGGTGGAGCTTCTGCGCCCCCACCACGATCGGCGAGGCTCTCCCGAGCAGCGACGATGAATCCCGGATCATCATCTCCCGCGCCCGGATCACCACGTCGTCGGTCGGGTTCAAGTCCCCTTCCTGGACCGCCGCCAGCGCCATGCCGCTCTCTTCCGCCACGTCCGGACTGGTGATCTGCAGGTACACATCCATCGCCGGCGGCGGCATGTTGCTCTGCGTCTGGTCCAGCGCCGGCCCGTCGATGCTGATGAATTCATCCTTTTGCAATACCGGATTGTCCTGCATCCACTTGAGGTTCTTCCAGCCCTGCAGGTAGAAGTCGAATCGCACCACGTTCTCCGCCAACAGGTTCCGGTCGGAATACTGGACATACCCCTCGTCCCAGTTGGAGGGCTTCCACCATTCCATCCCTTCCGCCATGATGTCGACTTCATGGTTGTCCGCATTGGCGAAAATACCAACTTCCCGGATCAGATTGAACCGCAGGTAGACCGCCCCCAGCGAGTTGGTCACTAGGCTGTTGGTCACATAGTAATGCACCGTTTGATAGGCCCGCCCGTCATCCTGGTCGCCCGAAGTCGTGATGAACCACGCCTCGTCAAACCCAAACCCGTAGCCGCCCGTGCCGGCCGTGTCTTCCGGGTTGTCCGTGGTGTCCGCCAGGAAACGGCAGGGCAGCCTTTCATTCACCACCATCCCTTCGAAATCCTGCAGCAGGGTTTCCATGGCGGTCGATCCCACGCTGTTGCGCATCAGCATCGTCTGGCCGCGCTTCGTGATCGACGCCGCCTCCATGAACATCCGCGTCAGCGCCAGCACCAGCACCGCCAGCACCGCCATCGACGCCAAGACCTCGATCAACGTGAATCCCCGGCAGGCGCCCCGGCGATGGCTTCCCGTGTTCTTCATGGCAGCGCCTCCCCTCGAATCGTCTGGATCGCCCGGGTGAAAACCCGCTTCTCGCCCTCCGGGGGCTTGTCCCCCCCCAGGTACTCGCCCGGCCAGACCACCAGCCGCGCATACGTGCTGCCGTCCGCCCAGTCGAACAACTCGAGCTGGTACGTGAAGGCCGAGGTCCAGAAATCTTCGTAATCCCCCGACTTGAAGACGGTCTTCGCCCCATCCAGCCCGTAGTAGTTCGGCACCCAGTAGAACACCGCCGTCTCGTCCCCGGACGTTTCCTTCAGCATGAACCGGGCATCGTCCTCGTCCCCCTGGAGGGCATACGACTTGAATTCGCGGCAGTTCGCCATGGTCCAGTTCGCCCCCTTCGAAATCGCCGTCAGGTCCAGCGTCGTGAACACGTACTCCGCAAACAGCGAGATCTCCGTGTCGTCCACCGCCGCCCGCGCGGACCTCAACCCCTCGGGAAACAGCGCGAACGTCGCCGTCAGCCCAATGGCCACCACCAGCAGCGCCAGCGTCACCTCCACCAGCGAGTAGCCGCTCCTTCCCACCCGTCCTGTGCCTGCCTTCATCGGCTTGACCTCTCCTGCGTCAACTGCTTGATCCGTCCCAAATGTTGATCTGGCCCGTCTTGTTGTGGATGTAGATCGCGGTGTTCGTCCCCGGAATCTCCGTCCCGTCCGACAGGCCGCCGCCTTCCATCATGTAGAATCTCGCGGACGTCAGATAGATCCGGGATCCGTTTTTATCCTGCCAGCATTTGCCCGTGGTTTCGCTTTCGGTCATCATCGAATAACACCGCCCGTTCGGACGGAACAGCACCACGCCCATGGGCTGCTCATGATTCGCCGCGGTTTCCGGCTTCAACGGATACTCGAAATTGGGCGACCGGTTCTGGAAAAGGAAATTCCCTTCCAGATCAACATTCTCGTCGAAATACACCCCGTCGGGAAGGGTTTTCCAGTCCGAGATGAACTGGAACTCCATGTTGTCGGGAATCTGGTCCTTCCGGTCCAGCTTTTCCATGTTGTTCTGGACGGCCAAAACGGCATAGCTGCGCAGGCATTTTTCGCCATCCGCGTCCCCCCCGCCGTCCCGGTTCGGAAACACCACCAGCGTCCATTGCCGCTTCGCAATTGCGTTCTGCCGCGCCAGCCGCATCGTGTTGATGACCTGCTGGGCGGCCCGGTTCGTGTCCTTCCGCCCCGAGTTCTCGAAGATCGGCATCGCCACCGCAAACAATACCCCGATGATCGCCACCACCACCAGCAGCTCGATCAGCGTGAACCCGCGCCTGTTGCTCTTCCCTGTCATGCCGTTCGCTCCGTTCGCCGTCCGGCTTCCGCCGGCCCTCAGTCTTCTTCTTCTTCCCAGCTCGTGACGTTGTCGTGCCCGTCCATGAACTCATATTGACCGTCCGGACCCGCCGACCATGCGATCACCCGCGCCCGGATCGTCCCTTCGCCGTTCGGATGGGCAATCGTCCCGTCTTTGTCCGTGTCGATGGCATACTCAAACGGGTTCCCCCACGGATCCACGAACGCCCCCGCATGGGGATTGGCCGATCCGTTGGGCAGGGTGGCCACTCCCAGCGACCCTCCGCTCGGCTCGAACAAGGGGATCCGCTTCATGTTGTCCGGACTGGGAACCTCCCCGGGAGCGGCCGGCGGCGGACTCATCACCGTCACCCACCGCAGATCCGTGAAATGCCCATTGCCGCCCGCCTCTTCTTCCCGGTAGAACCCCGGCCACCGGTTGTACTCGGCATGGTACTTCATCAGCACCGACCCCACCACCCCCGCGTCCCCCTTCGCGCTCGCCATCTTCGCCCGCTTCAAGATCAACCCCGCCGCCGGCACCATCATCGCCATCAGAATCCCCAGGATGGCGATCACCACCAGCATCTCCACCAACGTGAATCCCTTTTTCATGCCCGTCCCTCTCTCCTGCAGTTCCCGGCTACGGCTGGTGGTCGAACGTCTTCATCGGCGCCTGCTCGTCCGGCGGCCCCAGCGTGTACACCAGCACCTTCTCCGTCACGTAGGTGGCCCCGCCAAACAACCCGTCCGGATCGTTCGGCAGCATCGCCCCGTCCAAATTCCGGTCCATCCCGATCCGGTAATACCGCACCCCTTCCTTGTTGTCCCACGGATCCAGAAACACCATCTCCCCGCTCTCCGGCCGCGACTTCTCGGTGATCTGCAAATAGGACTTCTTCAACGGATTGTTCCCCGTCAGCAGGTCCATCACCTCTTGCTGCTCCGACCTCGAGGTCGTCCATACGTCTTCGCCCACCTTCATCTCCCCCGGCCACGGCATGTACTTGTGGTCGCGCTGGAATTCCAGCACCGCCATCTTGATCGCGGCCATCTCCACCTGCGCCCGCCGCTTCAGCGCCGTCCCGCGCGCCTTGCCCGCCACCGGCACTAAAATCGCCGCCAAAATCGCAATGATGGCAATCACCGTCAGGATCTCGATCAGCGTGAATCCGCTCCGGCCTTCTCTTGTTTTTGTCTTCATGCTCAACCCTGAATCCTGAATCCTGTCTTCTCCAACTGCCTACCACGTCTTGTACGGCGGATCGTCCACATTCCGGTCCTCCCCGCTCGAAAACACCGCCGCCTTCGCCCGGATCTCTCCGTACGGCGTTCCCGTAATCTTGTCGTCGAAATCCAAATCCATCAATATCCCGTAATCCGCTTCCGATTCCCCCACCTTCGCCCACGGATCCCGGTACGGCGTCCCCGACCGCAACTGCGCCTTCATCTCCTCCACCGTCTTCAATGGCTTGCCATCCGCATCCATGAACGCCCCCGGATCCAGGTCCAGGAATACGATCTTCTTCGGGTTCAGGGTCTCGTCCAGGGCATTGTTGATCAGGATTTCGATCACCGCCGCCTGATCGGCCCCCGTCAGCACCCGGTCCTCCTCCCCGTTCCCCGACGACACCGGCATCCGCCCGTATTCCGCAAAATACCGCTTCACCGCCGCATCCAAGTCCCGGATTTGCCCCAGCGCCCGCGCCCGCTTCGCACTCTTCACCGCCCCCAGGATCGACGGCACCAAAATCGCCATCAGCAGCCCGATGATGGTAATCACCACCAGCAGTTCGATCAACGTGAATCCCCGAGCCAACCTGGTCTTCTTGCTCATGCTTGTCCCAATCCTTCACGCCCAACGACCCGAGGCACACGCCCCTACGCTGCCACCCTACGCCCCGCCCCCCTCAAAGTCGAACAAATTGTGCCCCCGAACCAGACGAAATCTCCACCCCCGAACCAGTTCCGTGATCCACCCCCCCCAACCCCGCCATCAATTCCGCGATTCGTCCAGCCGCCCCAGCAGCCGCAGCAGCCCGTCCAGGATCGTAATGGGATGCGGCGGGCATCCCGGAATG
>CAYODC010000108.1:0-7216 GCA_964402575.1 uncultured Verrucomicrobiota bacterium | reverse complement strand
GCCAATCCATGATCCGCTGGTCGAAGTCATCGCCGCCCAGATGGGTATCGCCGTTTGTCGCCTTCACCTCGAAGACGCCGTCCCCGATCTCCAGGATGGAAATATCGAACGTACCACCGCCCAGATCATAGACCGCGACCTTCTCTTCCTTCTTCTTGTCGAGCCCGTAGGCCAGCGAGGACGCCGTCGGCTCGTTGATGATGCGCAGCACCTCGAGGCCCGCGATCTTGCCCGCGTCCTTCGTCGCCTGCCGCTGGCTGTCGTTGAAGTATGCCGGCACTGTGATGACTGCCTGCGTGATCGTCTCGCCCAAGAAGGCTTCGGCGTCCATCTTCATTTTCTGCAGGATCATCGACGAAATTTCCGGAGGCGAGTAGGTCTTGTCACCGATCTTGACATGCGCATCGCCGTTGGGAGCCCGTACCACTTCATAGGGCATCCGCTTGATCTCGGCGGACATCTCGTCATACTTGCGCCCCATGAAGCGTTTGATGGAAAACACGGTGTGTTTCGGATTCGTCACCGCCTGCCGTTTGGCCGCGCTGCCCACCAGCCGCTCCCCACTCTTGGTAAAGGCCACGATCGACGGCGTGGTGCGCCCGCCCTCGGCATTTGGAACGACCGTCGGCTGGCCACCCTCCATCACCGCCATGCAGGAGTTGGTCGTCCCCAAATCAATTCCCAATACCTTCGACATGCTATTCCTCGCTTTCTTGAATCATTACAAATCGCAATTTCATTGAAGAATGATGCAACATGCATGCCAATCAGAGCTAATATTGATAATACATTGCGTCGCATCGCATAACATAATCATTGTTTTCTGTATCTCCATCCGGCCTCCTGCCCATTATGAGCCATAATGGCTCTTGTGCGCCACATAATGTCTCATATTTTTAAACCTCAGGCCATCCACCTACCATGTTTAATTAACTCTGAATTCATTCATTTTCATGTAAAGTTAGTTTTTTCATATTATCCTTGCAAATACCCATGCAGAGTTAATTAACTATGATCATTCAATGAAGGACGATCAACATGGCCATGCTTCATCCCACTCTTTGGCGCACCTGCCGCGTGCTGGCCGGTGAAACCCGCCTCAAACTCCTGCGAGCCATCATTGCCAAGCCCGGACAATCCGTCTCGGAATTGGCCCAATCACTGACAATCAGCCTGCCCCGGGCCAGCCAGGAATTGCGTCGGCTACAATCTCGCGGCCTGGTTCAAACCCGGCCCCATGGGGTCCATGTGTTCTATGTCCCCACCCCGGACCCGCTCGTCGCAACGGCCGCCCCCCTTCTCGAAGCCGCCAAGGAAACCTTCCTCGGCTTCCCTCCCGAGGAAGATCATCAAATCATCCAAATCGCCAGCGGTTTTGCCCATCCGCGCCGCCTTTCCATCCTGCGGCTGCTGCAAATCGGCCCCATGAACACCCTCACGCTGGAAGATCTCTCCGGCATGACGCACAACGCCCTCAACCGCCATCTGCTCAAGCTGCAAACCGCCGGACTCATCCGTCGGGAACAACGCCAGTTCCATGTCGTGGACCATCCCCACCCGATGGCACAGCGGCTGTTGCGCATTCTCCAAGACAGCCCCGTCCCCCGCCGTTGATCCCCTCGAGCGGATCAGCCCCCGCGAATTCCCAGCCGTTCCGTCAACTGATCCAGCGGCAGCGATTGCTGCTCGCCGGATTCCATGTTCTTGAGCGAGACCACGCCCTGCGTGAGTTCGTCGTCTCCCCGAATCACCGTCCATGCGGCCCCGGCCTTGTTGGCCGCCCGCATCTGCGATTTCATGCTGCCGCCGTAGGCCATCTGGCAAACCAATCCCGCCGCACGCAGCGACCTCATCAGCACGAGATTCTGCGCCAGCGCCGCCTCCCCCAGCCCCACCAGCCAAACTTTCGGAGGCGGCGGCGTCAGCAGGGTCGCATCGCGCCCCAATGCCTGCAGTACCGCCACCACCCGTTCCAGCCCAATGGCAAAGCCCACCCCGGTCAATTCGCGTCCGGCCAGATTCATCCGGTATCGCCCGCCGCCGGCCACCGCGTTCTGCGCCCCCAGCGCCGTGCTGGAAATCTCCCACACCGTATGCTCGTAGTAATCCAGCCCCCGCACCAGCAGGGGGTCGATCCGGTAGGCCACGCCCATCCCTTCCAGATGTCTCGCCACCTGCGCTAAGTAGGTCCGCGATGCCTCGCTCATGAAATCCGTCACCGGCGGCAGCGCCGCCACCACGACTCGACAGGCTTCGTTCTTGCAATCCAGCACGCGGAGCACGTTCTCGGAAATCCGCCTGCGGCAGTCTTCGCACAATTCGCCCTCGCGCGCCGCCAGCGCCAACCGCAGTCCTTCGGCCACCTGGGCATGTCCGCCAGACTCGCCGCGCGTGTTGAGCCGCACCTCGCAATCTCCAAGTCCCCACGCGCGCAGCAGGTCCACCTGCAGCGCCAGGATCTCGGCATCCACCAGCGGCGTCGGCGGCTCGAGGCATTCGACTCCGCACTGATGAAACTGGCGCTTGCGCCCGGCCTGCGGCCGTTCACTGCGGAACATCGGCCCGAAATAGAACCACCGCGCGCCATCCGTTTCCATGGCGCCCAATCCCGCCGCGTGACGCATCACCCCCGCCGTCCCCTCGGGACGCAAACACAACCGCCGCCCCCCCTTCTCGAAGACGTACATCTCCTTCTGCACCACGTCGGTCGTCTCGCCCAGCGAACGCGTGAACACCGACTCGAACTCCACGATCGGCGTGCGCAGCTCCTCGAAGCCGTAGCGCGCCATTACCTCGCGCGCCAACGCCTCCAGGCGCTGCCAAAGGCATACCTCGGGCGCGGCAATGTCGGACATGCCTTGGACGGGCTGGTTGGCGGATGACATGGCAACACCTTCCTGCGGCGCAGGAAAGCGCTCGCGAACCGGAGGGGGGGGCGCAGGAGGAACCCGGACGGGTTCCTACTTGAACATTTCCTTCATGGTCTTGCCCGGACGGAAGCGAACCACCTTCCGGCTGGGAATGACCACCACCTGGTCGGGCTTGTGAGGGTTGCGGCCAATGCGCTGGCGCCGCTCGCGCACATCGAAGACACCGAACTTGCGAAACTCGATGGTCTGCCCATCGCGCAACGCATCGATGATGGCATCCAACGTTTTTTGAATCACAGCGACGACTTGCTGTTGCGTCAGGTCGGTCTCTTCGGCGATCCGAATCGCCAGATTACGTTTGGTCAAGTTCTGCATTTCTTTGCCTCCTCGCGGACTCGCGAAACAGTCCATCAACAGTTGGAACATAAGTTCCCCGCCCTAGTTGCGTCAAGCCAATCCCTCCGCCTTAATCGGATATTTACATCCCGCGCTCCCCTTAGGGATCCCGCGGCCATGGCGCCAGGAAGGGAAACGTCACTTCCACCCTTCCCTTGAAATCATGCGGCAGGTTGGCTCCTTCCGCATCGAAATCCCGCACATGGGACCCATTTGCCAATACCCGTTCCGGGGCAATTTGGCGCGGCCACCATATCCGGTATCCCTCTGACGGCCTCGCCCCACCTCCGATTTCAACCGTCAGCTTGTCGCGATGCCAATATCCATGCAAGTCCAACGGCCCGAATGCAGTAGGCATTCCATACACCTGATATCCTTCTCCGTGCTGCAACCATTCCGCCGGCGCTCCCGAAAACAGATCCAGCCGCCCCCCCGTCTCCCTTGCCGCCAGCCCCCGCACCCCTGTCACATATGCCGCCGCCGCGCGGAGATCCGGCATGAAGCCCGCTTGCCCGGGCTGGCGCGGATCGTGCCCAACCGCGTCGGCCCAAACATGCCACCCGGCGGGGACCCGCCGGTCGAGCAGGGCATAGAGCACTTCCCGCGCATAATCCCCGCGCGCCATGCGGGCCAGTGGGACCAGCATTCCGGCTTCATCAGACGACATCCGCCCGGCCCACCCCTCCTCGCGACGCAACAGGAAATCGGCATAGAACCGGTCCAGGCTGCTTTGCAATTCGTGCGGGTCGACCAGATCCGTTTCCTCGCACGGCCAGAACAACAGCGCCACCGACCCGGCATCGAACGATTCCTCTTCCGCCGAAGCCGGCAGCCAGCAGCTCTCCCGCCGATCCAGATGAAAACGCAACGATCGGCGCACCGCCGATTTCAACAGCCGGTACTGCTCATCCGCCCACGCGGCATCCTGGTCCAGCCCCAGAATCGACGCCGCCGCCCGTCCTTCCTTCCAGCCCAGCAAGGCCCAATAGTGATCCGCATACACATGCACCGGCCGCGGACTGCCTGGGCGCGCCCCCGACAGCGGCAGCAGTCCTTCCACCAACTCGCGCTCCTCCGCGGGCAATCTCCCTTCCGTCCTTTCCAGCCCCGCACGCAGCCCGTGCAAATAGTCCAGCGCGCGCCGGACGGCCGGATACCATTCCTTCAGGAACGCAATGTCCTGCGTGAACCGATAGTATTCCATCACCATGAACGCAAACTGCCCCTGCGTCGCATGGCGCCCCTCCTGGCCCATCCGCGGCGCCGGCGCCCCCGACGGCCGGTAGACCGCCGGCACCCAGCCATTCGTCTCCATCCCCGCCGCCGCCCGTTCGATCCATTCCTTCGCCGCCTCCGGCTGCCCCGCCCGCAGCAGTGCCGGCACCCGCGCCGCCATCGTCTCCAGCTCCTCCCCCCCGCCGCCGTTCGCCAATCCGCGTACCCCCATCAGCCACGCCACCTGCGCATGCAGGCATTCGATGGCCTCCGGACGGTCGATCTTTGGCGCATATCTCCCCGTCGCGCCCCGCCATGCCCAGACCGCCTCCACCCATTCCCGGTCGAACGCCTCCACGTTTTTGACCGCCCCCTCCTCCGCCTCCGGCCAGCGAAAGCGCCGCGCCGTCGATCCCGCCACATCGTGGGGATTCCCCGCCACCACGATGCGCAACTTCTCCCCCGGCTCCAACTCATAGTCCTGCCACCACGCCGCCGACGCCAGCCCGTCATCGTCCCACGCCGCCTGTGCCGTCGGCGTCTCCCCGCGCAAGAAGAATTCCGTCACGTCCCCGTCGCGAAACGGCGCCGCCCCGAACGGAACCGTATCGTCGAACATCGCGAACAGCCGCGCATCGTTCCCCCAGATCTCTTGCCAGCCGCCCGACAGTTCCACCCGGCGGATCTTGAAAAGCGGCGCCCGTCCACCCCCCGCCCATTGCGGCGGCAGTCGCACCGGACGCACCACCCAGCACAGTCGCCCGGTCTGCGTCATCAGCGAATCATTCGCCAGCTCGTACTGCACCCAGGCCATCGGCGGCGCCGACTGCGGCCGCGCCATCGCACGGATGCGCAGCGACAGCCCCGACGCCATGTGCCAGACCGTTTCCGGCAACGGCGCGCCATCGCCCCCCAGTCGGTGCTCCACCCGCTGCGCCTGGTGTGCCGACAACACCTGTCCCTCGGCCACGATCAGCGGCGCCAGCGTCGGCCCCCGCAACCGCGGCGCAAACACTCCCCATTCATCCAGCAGGCTTTCCGGATCGCCCGGCCGCGGACCCACCATCGCCGCCCAGAACGACTGGCGCCGCCGGAACGCCTCCGGATACACCCCTTCCGGCGCCCGCGACGCCGCCAGCTCGTACATCGCCCACGGACGCGCCGCCCCCTCCGCCCCCCGCAGCGTGATCCCCGCCACCTCGAATCCATCCGGCTCCGACGCCCCTGAAAACTCCAGCCTCACCCACCGCGCCGGACGCACCACCTCGCCCATCGCCACATCGAACTCCCCGCCTTGCCGGGCCTGGATCACCCCCACCTCCGACCATTCCTCCCGGTTGGTCGACACCGCGACGACCACGTTCGACGCAAAGCTATTCGTGCCCCAATCCACCCTCACGCTGCCCACCGGCTTGGCACGGCGCAAATCCACCTCCACCTCCGCCGTCGTCCGCGGCGACCGCCAGGCGGTTCCCGCATCCCCGTCCAGCAGCGCTGCCGCCAGCGGATCCCCCAGCCCGTCCACCTGGACCTTCGGCTGGTCCGCCAGTCCCAGCACATCCACCGAAGCCAGCGCCGCCCCCGTGCCCTGCAGCCCCTCGTTCACCATCACCCTCACATACCGCCCCAAAATGGGATCGATCGACACCTGGTCCCAGTCGCCGTCCCCGCTCTGCGTCTCGTAGCCCATCGCCCAATGCGTACCGTCCAGGCTCGTCAGCAGCGCATACGCCTTCGCATGCAGCTGGGCCCACTGCAGGGAAAACCCGCACACCATCCCCGCCCGGCCCAGATCCACTTCCAGCCACTGCGGCTCTTCCGTCCCGCTGCGCCACCACGTATTCGTCTTCCCGTCCAGCGCCAGCTCCGGACCGTGCTCCGCCTCCGACGCCAACGCCGACGCCCGCCAGTGCTCGCGCGCCGGAATCGACAGCCGCCCCGCCTTCACCCCCGCGCACCCCGCCACCAGCAAAATAGGGGCCAGTCCTTGCATTGCAGCAAACCCGATTTTCCATACCGTGGAAAAATCGCGAAAATATTTTCCATGCCGTGGAAAAATCGCAAAATATTTTTCCATACTGTGGAAAAATCGCAAAATATTTTTCCATACAGTGGAAAAACCGCGGATTTTTTTTCCATACTGTGGAAAAACCGCGAAAAAGTTTTCCATACGGTGGAAAACCGAGTGTTTCGCCGCAGGTGAACCCGGATCCGGCCCCATGGCGCCCTATCCCTGGCCGCCGTAGAGCGACAGCGTGCGGCGGATGCGCCGCAGGACGCGTTCGCGGCCCATGACCGAGAGCATGTCGAACAGCCCCGGGCCCACGCCCGTGCCCGAAACCGCCACGCGCACCGGATGGACCAGGTCGCCCATCTGCCGGCCCGTCCGCTCGCCCAGCGCATGCAGCGCCGCGTCGGCCGCCTCCGCCGTGAACGGCTCGGGCACGGCTTCCAGCGCCGCCAGTTCCTCGCGCAGGATCCCCAGCGCGCCCTCCTTCAGCAGGCGCTTCTTCACGCTCTTCTCGTCGTAGGGAAATTCCTCGTTGAAGAAGAAGGCCGCCTGTTCGCCCATGTCGGCATACAGCCGGATGCGCTCGCCCATGCACGCCACCGCGGCCCGGAAGTAGGCCGGATCGGTGCCGTCGCGCCAGCAACCCTGGCGCTCCATGGCGGCGCGACAGCCCGCCGCGATCTCGTCGAGCCCGCGCCGCTTCAGGTGCTGCCCGTTCATCCAC
>CAYODC010000107.1:0-7237 GCA_964402575.1 uncultured Verrucomicrobiota bacterium | reverse complement strand
GGGCATCGATTCTCGGCCAGCCGGAAATCGGGCAGATCAAGCCGGGGATGGCGGCGGATCTGGCGGTGTTCCGCCTGGACCGGATGGATTTCGCAGGGGCGATGACCGATCCGGCGCATGCGCTGTTGTTCTGCGGCAGCGCGCCGCGGGCCGAATACACCCTGGTGGCGGGCAAGGTTCTCGTAGAGAAGGGTGAATTGGTGGGGATGGACGAACGGGCGATCTTCCACCAGGCCAACGACCTGACGGCGGATCTGCTGCGCAAGGCCGGGAAATAGGCGCCGGGCCTGGTGAAGCAACTCCGGCAGGCGGCGGCGAGGGAGCAGTGGGCTCCCGTGGCATGGTGGTTTGTCCTGGCGCTGGCGGAAGAGGGGGCGCTGTATGCGATGGTGCACCGCTTGTCGCCGCATGGGGCGCTGATGATGGGCGTGGTGCTGCTGGCGGCCTGGCTGGCGCCCTTGCTGGCGTTCCTGTCGCTGGCGTCGCCTGGCCGCGCCCGGGAGCTGCCGCCGCCGCCGGGCGAAGGCACCTATGAGGAGTGGAATCGGCAGGGCAAGCTGTTGGGAAAGGTGCTGCTGTACTTCGAGGACAATCCGGACCTTCCCCCGGACCTTCGCCGAACCCTCCGCGCCGCCCGCGCGGACCTGCGCGACACGTTCGGGGCCCATCCCTTGCGGGACGATCTGGAGCGGGTCTGCCAGCGGGTGCGCACGGGGGCGATCCACGACATGAAGGATTGGTTCTGGCAAGAATACCGCGGGACGACGCGGGAACTCCGGCAGGCCTTCGAGGAGAAGGCGCAGGACGGGGAGGGCCAGGACCGGCTGACGGCGCTGCAGGAAGCCGTGGAGGACGCCGCGGCTCGGATGGTCCGCCGCTGCATGCCGCGCATGCTGGAGCGGGAACGCCTGACCTGTGCGCGGGATTGCGCCTGGTTGGCCTCGCAGGCCCTCCACGGGGAAGGCCTCCGGTTTTCACCGATCGAACGCGCCGCGGCGCTCGTGGTGGAGTGGTGCGATTTTTCGGAACCCTGGCAGCCCTCGCTGGTGCTGCGCCGCGCGGTGGAGCGGCTCGAACGGGAAGCCGGTTCGGCGTCATTGCAGGACGCGGCCATTCCGGCCGGCGGGGGGGAGGGGGAAGCCGGGGCATCCGGGGCCGGCGCGGAGCAGATCGTGATCCGCAACGGAAAGAAATACCGCCGGGTGCGGGTGCGGAAGCGCCACCGCCGCCATTCGCGGCACTATCGCGGTCCCTCCCTGGTGGATTTGCTGCTTTCCTTTGGCCAGTGGGTGCGGTATTCGATCCGTTCCTGGTGGTTGTACCGCTGAGGGGAGGATGAGGGGTTGAAGAAGAGAGAACATGTCATTCCCAGCGTACCGGTCCCGGTGCCCTATGGGGCGCGCGTGGTGGACCAGGGCGTTCATTTCAGCATTTTCAGCCGCCATGCCACGCGGGTGTGGCTGCTGCTGTTCAACCATGCGGAGGACGAGGTCCCGGTGGAAGAATTCGAACTGCGGCCGGACCGCAACCGCCTGGGCGACCTGTGGCACCTGCATGTGCCCACCGCGCGGCGCGGGCAATCCTATGTGTACCGGATGGACGGACCGCGCGACGGCCGGGCCGGGCACGCGTTCGATCCCGACCAATGGCTGCTTGATCCCTATGCGCTGGCCGTCACCGGCCAGCGGAAATGGGGGGATCGCGAAGGCGTGGTTCCCGGCCGCCGGATTCCGAACGGGCGCTGGTTCCCGAAGGGCATCATCCTGAAGGACGATTTCGACTGGACGGGCGACCGGACGCTGCGGGTACCGCTGAACGAGTCCATCATCTACGAGGCCAGCGTGCGCGGCTATACGGTCCACCCGGACTCGGGCGTGCGGCATCCGGGGACCTACCGGGGGTTGATCGAGAAGATTCCGTATCTGCGGGAGCTGGGCATCACCACCCTCGAGCTGCTGCCGGCGCAGGAATTCAACGAGATGGAGTTGTACCAGGAGAACGGCCCCCGGCGGAACCTGCACAACTTCTGGGGATACAGCACGCTGGCCTTTTTCGCCCCGCAGGGGCGGTTTGCCTGCGGCAACCGGCATGGCGAGCAGGTGCGCGAGTTCAAGGAAATGGTGCTGGAGATGCACAAGGCCGGCATCGAGGTCATTCTCGACGTGGTGTTCAACCACACGGCCGAGGGGGGGATGGGCGGGCAGACCTATTCGTTCCGCGGCATCGACAATTCCATCTACTACATGCTGGAGGAGGATGGCAAGAGCTACAAGAACTACACCGGCTGCGGGAACACGGTGAATGGCAACCATCCGGTGGTGCGCGATTTCATCATGCACTGCCTGCGCTATTGGGTGCTGGACATGCGCGTGGACGGGTTCCGCTTCGACCTGGCCACCATCCTGGCCCGCGGCCGCGATGGGGAGCTGCTGTCGAATCCGCCGGTGGTGGAGCAGATCGCGGAGGATCCGGTGCTGCGCGGGGTGAAGATCATTGCGGAGGCGTGGGACGCGGCCGGGGCCTACCAGGTGGGGTCGTTTCCCAGCCGGCGCTGGTCGGAATGGAACGGGAGATATCGCGACGACATCCGCGACTTCTGGAAGGGAGGGGGGGGGCTGAGCGTGTTTGCCACCCGCCTGTGCGGGAGCGCGGACCTTTACGATCGTCCCGGGCAGACGCCGTTGAAGAGCGTCAACTACATCACGTGCCACGATGGGTTCACCCTGGCGGACCTCGTGAGCTACAGCGAAAAGCACAACCTGGCCAATTGCGAGGACAACCGCGACGGCGACAATCACAACCGCAGCGACAACTGCGGCAAGGAAGGGCCAACGGACGACCGGGCGATCCTGGCGAAGCGCCTGCGCCGCCAGAAGAACATGCTGGCGACGTTGTTCCTGTCGCAAGGCGTTCCGATGCTGCTGGGCGGCGACGAGTTTGGCCGCACCCAGCAGGGCAGCAACAACGCGTACTGCCAGGACAACGTGATTTCCTGGGTCGATTGGAGCTTGTGGAAGAAGAACCGTCCGCTGTTCGACTTTGTCTGCAAGGTGATTGAGTTCCGCCGCCGCCATCCGGCCCTGTGGCGGGAGACGTTCTTCAAGGGCGGGGAACGGGAGGGCGACTTCCCGGACATCCGCTGGTACGGGCCGGACGGCGCCGCCCAGCCGGACTGGGACAAGGGCCGGGCATTGGCCTGCCGCATCGACGGGCGGAGCGAGCATACCGGGGCGGAGGAGGATGACGACCACCTTTTCCTGATCGTCAACAACGGCGACCGCCCGCAGGCGTTTGCGCTGCCGCCCAATCCCTCGGGCGGGGCCTGGGGCCTGGCGCTGACCACCCAGGAAACGGCGCCGTCCATCCGGACCCGGGGCCGGCCGATGGTGATGGCGGAAGGACAGAGCCTGTCGGTCTTCACCGCCCGCTAGTTCCGGGAGAATCCGCGACCAATCCGACAGGGGAACAAAGCACCATGGGTCTTCCGCAGCGTGAATGGAAATATGTGTTTGCCAACCGCCGGGCCCGGCTGTTGGGGGATTGGCTGGAGACGCGGTGCCGGCCGGATCCGTTGTTTGCCGCCGGCCGGATCACCAGCATCTATTTCGACACTCCGGAGGGGGGCTTGCTGGACGAGAAACTCAACAGCGACTATCTCAAGACCAAGGTTCGGTTGCGCTGGTACGGCGACTGGATCACGGGCGCGCCCGCGGGCGGGGTGTTTCTGGAAGTGAAGCAGCGCATTGGCAGCACGCGCCGGAAATTCCGCCGAGTGCTGGACTGGGCGGCGGAGGAACTGGAGGCGATGCCGCTGGAGGATCCGCGCCTGCTGGCGATCCCGCGTCTGGCGATGGAGGCGGGCTTTTTCTTTGTCCGTCCGTTGCGGCCTGCGATTTGCCTGGCCTATCGCCGGCGGCGCTATCTCGAGCCGGAGACTGGCACGCGCATTTGCCTGGACCAGGACATCGCCCCGGTCCGGATCCATGGAGAGCGCGGAGGGGTTGCGCGCCAGCCCATTCCCGAAGGGGTCTTCGAGGTGAAGGGCACGGCGGAGCAATTGCCGGCGGCGCTTCAGCCGCTCATGGCGCTGGGCTGCCGGCGGCAATCCTTTTCCAAATACGAGCGTTGCATGGAGCAGCGGATCCCGGCGGCGCCGGGGGTGGGATTCAATCGGCAGGAGATGGTGTCATGAAGCGAATGGAATGGCTGGACTCGTTGGCGGAGTTGAGCGGGCGCAAGATGCAGGAGATCGGCTTCGGTCCGTTCCTGGTGGCGGTGGCGATGTCGCTGCTGTGCGCGATGTTCATTTCCTTCCTATACGTTCGGTTCTACCAGAATCGGTCCACGGGCAGCATGGTGCACCGGGCCTTTCCCTTGCTGGGGGTGTCGATCACGGCGATCTTCATCGCGATCCAATTTTCCCTTCCGCTGTCGCTGGGGTTGCTGGGTGCCCTGTCGATCGTGCGTTTCCGCACGCCGATCAAGGAGCCGGAAGAAATCGGGTTCATCATGCTGGTGGTGGCGACCTCGCTGTGCTGCGCGACGTTCAACCTGCGTTTCCTGGGCATCATCCTGGCCGTGGCGGTGGCGGGCCTGCTGGCCCAGGCCGGATTGGGGGCGCTTTGGCGCTCGCGCCGGCAGAACGGGATGCTGGTGTTGACGGTGTCCCGCGCGGCTTTCGAGGCCCAGGGGGCCGGTTGGCTTTCCTCGGTGCGGGAGCGGATGCCGTCGCTGCAGCTGGAAAGCGTGGCGCATGTGGGCGACGAGACCCATGTTTCGTGGGGGGCGGTGGAGTCGGGCGACCGTTTGGCGGCGATGATGCCGGAACTGGAGAAGCAGATGCCGGGATCGAAGGTGCAGGTGTTCTGCCATCGCGCCGGCGAGGGGTGATGGGACGGGGCGTCAGGGGCCGTGGATGGATTCCGGCCGGGCTGGCGTTTTTCCTGGCCGCGGGCTGGGTTGTCGAACGCGCGGAAGTTTTCCGGGGCCTCCGCGAGGCGTTGCGCGATCCATCGGTCCCCGCGCCGATGCTGAACCGCGGCTCGGTGGGGCTGATGCTGCGCCGCCTGCGGTTGGTGCTTCCCGTGGCGAACGACCAGCGGCTCCACAAGGCGCAGGTGCATTCCCAACCGGCGCTGGACGCCAGCCTGTTCCAGAAAAAGCGGATGGTGGGGGATTGGCTGTATGTGGCGAATTCCCGCTGGGTGCGGGATCTGGCGGCCCAGCCGGAACCCTCGCCGCCGCGGGTGAGTCCGGGCTTCTTTCGCAAAGGGTGGCCGCTGATGGCGATCGAAGTCCACCCGCGGGATTTGTTCAGTCCCCGTTGGGGCGTCGTGGCGAATTACACGGGCCGCGGCCGCGAGTGGGAGCGTCCGGCGGCGTTCGCGTATTTCCAGGGGGGGGAAGCGGTGGCGCAGGGCCGGGCGGGGTTGCGGCTGCATGGCGGCGACAGCCGCCTGCCGGGCCGCAGCCACAGCTACCGGCTGCATTTCCGGGATGAATGGGAGGCGGGAGCCTTTCCGGCGGGAATCCTGTCCTGGCCGGAATGCGAACCGATGAGGCGCCTGGTGGTGCGGATCAATTGGCCGGCCGCGCATCCGTTCGCGGGCTTGTTGGCCTACGACATGGCCGCGCGGGTGGGCTGCGAGGTGCCCCGGACTCAGCCGGTGGGGCTGGTGTTGAACGGGGAACTTCAAACGAACCTCTACCACCTGTCGGAGCATATCAGCCCGGCGGCGTGGGCCAACCGGGTGGGCCACCGGGATTTTCTCATGGTCCGGATGAAGTCCCAGCAGGAGTCCCGGTCCGCCGCCGCCTATGGGGAATTCCGGCAGCAAGTGGTTTGGGATCCCGAACCGCTGGACCTTGCCGCCATGGAGAATCTGGCCGACCTCGACAACCTGTCCGCCTACATCCTGTCGATTGCCTACGGCGGCACCACCGATGGATTCCAGGGGGCGGCGATCCTAGACCGGCGGGCGGAGAAGCCCCGCTGGTCGTGGATCAACTGGGACATGGACCACAGTTTCTGGGACGCGTATCCCGGCAAAGAGCCCCGGCCGGCGTGGGCGCAGGAATCCTGGGAACTGGTGTTCAAGCGGAAAGGGGATCGCAACTATCCGGCCTGGCGCGGCCGCAGCGACGTGCGGGCCGTGTTGTTTTCGCGTTTGATGGATGGGAGCCCCGAGTTCCGGGAACGCTTCCTGCGCTACGTGGTGGACATGCTGAACCACCGCCTGACCGAGGGCTTCATGAAGAGTCGGATTGACCACTACGAGGCCTTGGCGCGCGAATGGGGGCTTGCCGATCTGGGGTTCATCGAGGAATACCGCGAATTTGCGCTCCGGCGTCCGGCGGTGCTGCGGAAAGGCCTGCAGGAGAAGTTTGGCGCGGGTGCGGAGCATCGCGTGGAGGTGCGCGGGCCGCCGGGAGTTGTGCTGCGGATCGATGGCCATGAAACCGCGGAGTCCTATGCGGGGTATTATTTCGACGGGCAGACCGTCGAAGTGGAATGGTCCGGGGGAGAGCCCTCCGGTTCGGGCGGCTGGCGGGTGAATGGCGAGGCGGCCGGGAGGGGCCGCGGGCTGTGCGTGCCGGTCCACGGCGAACTGCGGGTGGAACTGGTCCCGGGCGTCTGAAGGGTGGGCGTGATTTGGCGCGGGGGACGGATAGCCATGTTTTCAAGCTGTGCATTCCGCCGGGGTACGATAGGATACGGAATCACACAAGGAGCAATCCGATGAAGACAACCTGTTTGGATGGGCTTTGGCAGGAAGGGCGCGAATTCCTGGGCGTGCGCTATCCGATTTTGTGCGGGGCGATGACGTGGATCAGCGATGCGACGCTGGTGAAGGCGGTGAGCGACCAGGGGGGATTCGGCTGCCTGGCGGCCGGCAACATGCCGGGCGAGGCGCTGGCGGGGGAGATCGAGAAGACGGCCGCAGGGGTCCGGACGCCGTTCGCGGTGAACCTCGTGACGATCGCCCCGAACTTTCCGGCGCACAAGGAAGCGGTGCTGGCGTCGAAGGCGCCGGTGGTGATCTTTGCGGGGAACTTTCCGAAGAAAAACGACGTGGCGCAGATGAAGGCGGCGGGGAAGAAGGTACTGTCGTTTGCGTCGACGGATTCGATTGCGGAGCAGATGGTGCGCTTCGGGGTGGACGGGCTGATCCTGGAAGGGAGCGAGGCGGGGGGGCACATCGGGCACGTGTCGCTGATGATCCTGCTGCAGCAGGTG
>CAYODC010000106.1:0-7259 GCA_964402575.1 uncultured Verrucomicrobiota bacterium | reverse complement strand
AGCCGATCTCTATGGCCGTTCATAAACGGCCACAGTAAATCTGAATTTGCTCTAACTCCCCAAAACGGCCCCAAGACTACGGCCGTGTCACGTCAAAGTCGCACGCGGCGCAACGGTTCGCAAGCGCCGCAGGACAATTCCGGGGCATGGCGCCTGTTTTGAATCCCTCCATTTGGTTTTCCGAACCTTTCGAGAAAACCCAACGCCCGGACGGCCCCATTCTGGCTGTTCGGGTCGGCGTTTGCGTCGCTTGCGACTCTTGCGTTACATGGATCGAAGGATTGCGATGCGTTGGCCCTGTCTCGCCCTCCCTCTCATATGTAAATTGTTTTATAAAACAATGGACTCTTGGCCCGCCGCTGAAACCTGTCCGTGCTTTCCCCGGGCACTCCCCCCAGGCCATCCCCATCAGGGAGGATTCACCCCGCCGATCCTCCGGCCCGCTCATGCTTCATCGGTTCCCTGCCCGCCTCATCCAGCGGTCGGTGAGCACCAGCGCTTCCCGCATCAGCCGCGCCCATCTTCGTTTCGCCGGTCAGCCACTCCATGTAGGCAGGCAAGCCCCGGTCGATTGGCAGCAGGATAATCTCCGGCGTCTCGTAGGGATGAACAGCCCGAAGATACGCCTCGACCTCGGGATACAGCGCCACCTGCGTTTTGATCAGGACCAGGATCTCGGGCTCGCGCTGAACCGCGCCCTTCCATCGGTAAACACTGCGGATCGGCAGCGTCTGGATGCAGGCCGCCAGACGCGCCTCCAGCAATCCGTCCAGCACCTTGGCCGCGGCCTCCTCATTCGGAAACGTTGTCATGACTACGCCGGCGATTGTCTTCATGCCAGCAGGATATCCCGGGAAACCGCCAACGGCAACGCCATTGGTCCATCCCGCCAAGGCAATCGCTTCGGAAAGCCCAGCCGGGATGATTCACGCGACCCGTCTGGCCATAATAGTCAATATTCGAGATAAAAACGTTTTTCCTTGTTCCGCTTGCCTTCCCGCGAACCTTGTGCGAAAACCTATCCGCTCGGACGAAGCCGCGGCGGCGCGGCCATCCGGAACCGGAGCCCCCCATGATCCCCTGGACATCCGAAGCCCTCGACCTTTTTCATCGCCAATGCGAAGAACACCGTGACGCCCTTCTGGCCGCCGGTGCCGATCCCGATGAAACGTTCATCGACTGGGAATCCCGCATTTCATCCCGGGCCGCCGAGGCCGGAGAAAGCGAAGTCACGGCCTCCCGCGTGCAGACCGAATGGCCCGGCCTGCAGGCCCCTTCCGCAAAGAGCACGCCGCCGGCGCCCGAAAAGATGTCCGCGCCCGTCCGCCGCACCTGGCCGCGAACCGCGGCAACGGTCCTGTTGTGGATCTTCGGGGTCCTTCTTCCGTTCGGCGTTCTCCTGTTTGAACTGATCTCCGGCCTGTGCGCCGAAATCCTTTTCGATCCCCTGCCCACCTGGCTTCACGTCCTGCTTGTGGCCCTCGTACCCGCTTCCAACGCCGCCGCCCTTGTCGACGCCCAAGCGCGGCACCGGCGCCTGCTGGGTGCCCTCAACGGCGCGGCCATCGGCATCTCCGCCTTCTACGCGCTTCAGTTCGCCCTCCCCACTCCCTTCGCCCTGATGGCCGTGGCCTACTTCGGCTTCGGCTTCGTTCCGCTCGCCCCCCTGCTCTCCTTCCTGTCCGCCCTGGAATTGCGCCGACGGCTTCGCCAGGCCGGGATTCCTTCCGGTTCCCTGCCCGCCGCGTGGCGCAGCGCCCTCCCCGCCTTCCTGCTGGCACTCTTCGCGTGCGTCCCCCAGGCCGTCGTCGCCCCCGGCATCCTTCAGGCGGGTAATCCCGATCCCGCCATCCGCCAGCGCGCCACGAAACTGCTGCGCTCCATCGGCAGCCGCGAGACCATGCTCCGCCACTGCTACCGCTCGCGCGGCGATATCGCCCTGCTCTCCCTGCTGGCCCAGGGAACCCTCCGTCCCGACTGGTCTGGCCCTGCCCCCGAAGCCGCCCAGGAAGTCTTCTACCGCGTCACCGGAACACCCTACGCGGCGCTCCCCCCCCCGAAGCTCAAGGGACTCCGCGGCCAGGCGCTCATCGACTCCGAGTGGTTCGACCCCGCCCTTGGCGGTGACCAGGTCGCCGCCCGCATCCCGAACCTGACCTTGGACCAATCCCGTCTCGATGGCCGCATCGAATCCTCCTCGGGGCTCGCCTATCTCGAATGGACCCTCGCCTTTCACAACGCCTCCCAGGTCCCGCGCGAAGCCCGCGCGCTGATCGAACTGCCGCCGGGGGCCGTGGTTTCCCGGGTCACCCTCTGGATCAACGGCGAACCCTTTGAAGCCGCGTTCGGCGGCCGCACCCAGACCCGCCAGGCCTATCAGCAGGTCGCCGTCCGCCAGCGGCGCGATCCCGTCCTCGTCACCACCGCCGGCCCCGACCGCGTCCTGCTCCAATGCTTCCCCGTGCCCGTCGATGGCTCCATGAAAACCCGCATCGGCATCACCGCCCCGCTCGTCGTCCCCGATGCCGACAACCCCGAAGCGCGCCTGCGCCTGCCGGCGTTTGCCGAACAGAACTTCGGCGTCGCCTCCAACACGTTCACCGCCGCCTGGATCGAAAGCGACCGCGCCGTGCACTCCGACCACCCCGGACTGCTCGTTTCCGGACCCATCGTCAATGCCGCCGTCCGTGGTCAAATCGCCATCAATGGCGGCGCCCCCCCCATCCTGCTGCACATCGACCTCCCGGAGTCCTTGCCGCCCGTTTGCGCGCGCGATTCCCGCCTGCCTCCGCATTCCGCGGTTCTCCAAACGCTCTCCCCGCCGGAATCCGCCCCCGCCTATCCGCCCGCGCTCGCCATCGTCCTGGATGGCTCCCGCCGCATGGAGCCCCATGCCGATACCCTTCGGGCCATCCTGCGCGCCCTGCCCGCCGAAACCCGCACGTTCGTCGTCCTGGCCTCCGACCAGCCCCTCGCCGCCGATGGCCCCGTGCCCGACGGATTCCTCCAGTTTGCTGGCGGCTGCGACAACGGCCCCGCCCTCGTCGAGGCGGCCGATTGGTCCGCCGCCCTCGACTGGGCCCCCGTGCTGTGGCTCCATGCCGTCCAGCCCCTGGCCTCCCGCGACAGCGAAGCCTTGCGGCAAGCCGCCGATTTTTCCCGCGGCCGTCTCCGGATCCTCAGCCACCAGTTCGGCCACGGCGCCAACCGCCTTGCCGAAGAACTCGCCGACCTGGACATGGTGCATCCGATCCCTGCCGTCGCCGATCCCGCCGCCGACATCCCCGCCGCCCTCCGCGGGCAGGCCGCCCGATGGCATCGCGAATGCCTCCCTGCCGCCGACCTCCCCGCCGACTTCTCCGAGGGTTCCACCCATGTCGCCCGCCTCTGGGCCGCCGATGAAATCCGCCGCCTCTGCGCCCCGCCCCGCCTGTCCGGCCGCGACAAGGCCATCCGCCTCGCCCGCGACTGGCAACTCGTCACCCCCGTCTCCGGGGCGGTCGTTTTGGAAACCTCCGCGCAGTACGCCGAGCACCAGCTCACTCCCGTCGACGCCTCCACCACGCCCGCCATCGTCCCCGAACCCGCCACGGGATTCCTGCTGATGGCCGGTGCGGCCCTGCTGCTGGCCCGCCGCCGCCGCCGACGTAACACGTAGGCCATCGGCGCAACCGCCGCCGGCTATTCCACCGGCAGCGAGACTCGGAACGTCGTGCCCGACCCTTCGGCCGATTCAAACGACACGCGTCCGCCCAGGTAGGATTCCGTGAACAGCCTGATGCTGTAGGTCCCCAGCCCCCGGCCGCTGCCCTTCGTGGAAAACGACCGGTGGAACATCTGCAGCTTCACCTCTCCGGGCATGACCGCCGGATTGTGCACCGTGAATTCCACGCGCCCCTCCCCCGCGCCGCAGTCCATCCGCACCGCGTCGCCGGGCCGCGACGCCTCCAGCGCGTTCTTCACCAGGTTGCCCAACACCCGCCGCACCAGGACCTTGTCCGCCGTGAACGCCGCGTCCGCCCGGCCCGGCTCCACCCGCAGCTCCACCCCGTGCGTCCCCGCCAGCCCCCGGTACATGCCCGCCACCTCGTCCAGCGCCGCCCCCGTCCGCCAGGCGACCGGCTTGATCACGTATTCGTGGTTCTCGGCATTGGCCAGGTCCCGCTGCGCCTGGATGTCCTCGATCAGCTTCTCCGCCAGCTCGCGGATCATCGCGGTGAACTTCGCCGCCTCGCCGGGCTGCACCCCCGCCACCAGCTCGCTGAGCCCCCGCAGGCCTGACGCCGCATTGAGGATGTCATGGAAAAACACCCGCTCCAGCGCCCGCCGGCGCTTTTCATCGGCGACGTCCAGCGCGTAGAACACCGTGTAGCGCTCCCCGTTGAATTCCATCGGCGTCGTCCACACCCGCAAATCCAGCGCCTCGTGATCCTCCTTCGCGATCTGGCAGTCCCGGACGTCCGTCTGCCCCCGCTGCGCGGCCAGGATCGCCAGCACCGCCCCGCAGGTACGGCAGTGCGCCGTCGTGCCGCAGCCCGTTGCGCATTCGCGCGCGTGCACGCAGCCCAACGCCTCGCCTGGCCGCTGCCCGCACAGCTGGTCGATCCGCTCCAGCTTCAGCAGATGCAACGCCGCCTCGTTGGCATAGACGATCTGGCGCTGGGCATTCAACACCAGCATCAGCACCGGCGCCTGGCCCTTCGCCACCGCCCCCATGCCTTCGGCGACTTCCCCGGCTTCCCGCTGCACCACCTCCGGCGCCGCCCGCTCCGCCGGCGCAAACTGGGTGGGAAGCGCTGGATTCATCCCGGTTCCTTTCATTCCGCCTCCACCATCGCCCGGTCCACCTCCTCGGGCGTCGTCAGGCCCCTGAGCACCTTCTTGAATCCGTCGTAGCGCAGCGACCGGAAGCCCTTCTCCCGCGCGTGCCGCTGGATGTCCAGGATCGACGCCCCCCGCGCGATCAGCTCGCGCGTGGCCTCGTCGATGATGAACAGCTCGTGGATCGCCAGCCGCCCCCGGTACCCCGTGCCGCCGCACCGGTCGCATCCGACCGCGCGATGAAACACCACCGGCGTCTGGCCGTCCCATTCAAAGATGCGCCCGATCTCCTCCGGCGCCAGCTCCCGGCGCTCCTTGCAGTGGTCGCACAGCCGCCGCACCAGCCGCTGGGCCATCACGCCGATCAGCGACGGCGCCACCAGGAACGGCTCCACCCCGATCTGGATCAGCCTCGTCACCGCCTGCAGCGCGCTGTTCGTGTGCATCGTCGCCATCACCAGGTGGCCCGTCAGCGCCGCCTGCGCCGCGATCCTCGCCGTCTCCGGATCGCGGATCTCCCCGATCAGGATCACATTCGGGTCCTGCCGCAGGAACGCCCGCAGCGCCGACGAAAAGGTCACCCCCGCCGCCACGTTGACCTGCACCTGGTTCAACCCCGGCAGCCGGTATTCCACCGGATCCTCCACCGTCATCACGTTGATGCCCGACCGGTTCAGCCGCTTCAGCGCCGCAAACAGCGTCGTCGTCTTGCCCGAACCCGTCGGCCCCGTGAGGAAGAAGATCCCGTTGGGTGCCGCCAGGATCCGCCCCATGTCGTCCAGAACCGACCGGGAGAGCGACAACTGCTCGAGGTCCGGGACCGACGCAAAGGCGTTCAGCCCCAGCAGCCGCAGCACCGTCTTGGGCCCGTAGATCGTCGGCACGCACGAATAGCGCACGTCGATGTCGCGGTTCTCCGCCTCGAACGTGAGGCGCCCGTCCTGCGGCTTGCGCGATTCCGCGATGTCCACGTCCGCCAGGATCTTGAGGTGGTTGGTCAAGGACGGCAACGCCTCGAGCCCGATGCGCAGGATCTCCTGCAGCACCCCATCCCGCCTAAAGCGGATCCGCACGTCCTCGTCGGACGGCTCGATATGGATGTCGCTGGCCCGGTCCCGCACCGCCAGCAGCAGCAGCCCGCGCGCAAACTCCTTGACGGCCTTCTCCCGCGACAGCTCTCCCAGCCGCTCGAACCCGCCCGCGCCGCCGAGCAGCGCCGACAGTTCCCCGGCCTCCGCGTAAGCCACTTCGATCTCCGCCCGGATCTGGTGCGGGAACGCGAACACCAGGCTCACGTGCCGGTCCAGCAGCGGCTCGAGGCGGTGGGCCAGGTCGCGGTCCTCCGGCGTCGCCGCCGCCACCGTCACCACGTAGTTCATCTCATAGACCGGCAGCACCAGGTGCTTTTCCGCCAGCGCCCGCGGCAGCCGCTTCACCGCCTCCGGCTGCACCAGCGAACGGTCCGGCGGCACATAGGCCACCCCGAGGGAATCCCCCCACGCCCGCCCCAGCTCATCGGTCTTCTTCGGGTATTTCGCCGCCAGCGCCAGCAGCAGCGCCAGTGAGTCCTTCGCATGCTGCGCAGCCAGGGCCCGGACTTCCGGCGACGCCAGCCCCGAGCGCTGCTCCAGCCATTCCAGGAACCTAGGATTGGCCGCCACGATCTTCCTCCTGTCGTTGGCGCTTCACCCGCTCGCGGATTTCGTTCTGCGTCATCTTCCGCGCCGTCACCGGCGCCGCCCGCTCGTCCTCCTCGATCTCCTTCAGCATCGCCTGCAAGTCGTATTTCGGCTCCATCGCGGCCTCCCTCCTATGCCAGCGCTTCCTGCACCGCCGCCCGGATCTCGTCCAGCGGACTGTCCTTGCGCAGGTAGTTGAACGCCCCCGCCCGCAGGCAGGCGTCCACCGTGGTCATGTCCGCCATCGATGTCAGCATGACCACCCGCGCCGTCGGAGCCTCTTTCATGATCTCCTTGAGCGCTTCATCCCCGGTCTTCACCGGCATGTTGACATCCATCAGCACCAGGTCCGGCCGCAGTTCGCGGAATTTCTCCACCGCCGCCTGCCCGTTGCCGGCCTCGACCGCTTCGATCCCCATGCCCTTGAGCACCGTGGTCAACACCATCCGGATGTGCACTTCATCGTCCGCCACCAAGACCAGCCGCCTGTTCGCCATCTGAACCTCCTCCAACGGCCCATCTCCCGTTATGGGGCTTAATCATACCTTAACAATGAGAGCCCCGTCAAATCTTCTTCGCCCCCCCCCCGGCAACGTCAATCCACCTTGTGGAAATGCTTGCGGGAGGTGTCGAGCCCCGTGAGCTTCTCCACCCACATCATCACGCGGTTCTTGCGCTCGCGCCGCGTCAACACGTGGTCCGGATTGGCCCGGAACAACCCCTCCGCCGGCGGCAGCCATTCCTGGATGGCCTTCGGAT
>CAYODC010000105.1:0-7276 GCA_964402575.1 uncultured Verrucomicrobiota bacterium | reverse complement strand
GTGCAGGTCGGCCCGATGCCGACCCCGGCGGTGGCGATGCTGACGCATTCGATGCGCGCCGACCTCGGCGTTGTGATCTCGGCGAGCCACAATCCTTTCCACGACAATGGGATCAAGCTGTTCTCGTGCGACGGGTGCAAGTTGCCGGACGAGGAGGAGGCCGAGATCGAGAAGTTGATGGCTGGAGGGAAGCTGCCGAGCCTGTTGCCGAAGGCGGGCGGGATCGGCAAGTCGTTCCGAGTGGAGGACGCCTTGGAGCGCTACATCGCGTTCTGCATGGGGACGTTCCCGAAGGAATTGGATCTGAAGGGGATGCGGATCGTGCTGGATTGCGGGAACGGGGCGACGTACAAGGCGGCCCCGGCGGTGTTCGGGCGGCTGGGGGCGCATGTGACCACGTTGCACAGCACGCCCAACGGGTTGAACATCAATGCGCGCTGCGGCTCGCAGCACACCGAAGCCCTGCGCGAACAGGTTCAGGCCGAACGCGCCGACGTCGGGTTGGCGTTCGATGGCGACGGAGACCGGTTGATTGTGGTGGATGAAAACGGCGTGGAGCTGACGGGTGACCATATCCTGGCGGTCTGCGCACAGGATCTCAAGCAGCGCGGCCAGCTGCTAAACAACCTGGCTGTGGGGACCGTCATGAGCAACTTCGGGCTGCATGCGACGATGCGCAAACTGGGCATCGAACTGGGCTGCAGCGCGGTCGGCGACCGCTATGTGCTGGAAATGATGAAGGAGAAGGGCGGCATCCTCGGTGCGGAATCGTCGGGCCACATGATCTTCCTGGACAAGCACACGACCGGGGATGGCATTGTGTCGGGGCTGCAGTTGCTGGCGGTGATGCGCCGGACGGGCCAGGAGGTTTCGGCGCTGGCCTCGGTGCTGAAGCTCTCCCCGCAGCACCTGATCAACGTGGATGTGGCCAGCCGTCCTCCGTTGAAGGATTTGCCGGGCGTGCAGGCTGCGATTGCCGCGGCGGAGAAGGAATTGGGGCAGGATGGCCGCGTGCTGGTTCGTTATTCGGGCACCCAGAACATGTGCCGCGTGATGGTCGAGGGGCCGACGAACGAGATGACGATCCGCCTCTGTGAATCCATTGCGGAGGCCTTGAAGACGGAAATCGGGTAACCCGCCGCCCGACGGAGGTGTTGGGTCTTCCTCCCCACGGCATCCGAATGGGATCCGGAACGCTTCCCGTGCCGGAATCCTATCCCATCATCCCCGTTTCGGGATCGCGGCAGAACTGCAGGGCGGCCACGCGAGTGGTCGCTGCCTGCGTGGAGCAGTCCTCGAGGGCGATGCCCCGCGATTCGATTTCGCTGTGCCGGGCAAGGACGCCGGCGGCAGCCTCGCGGTCGATCACATAGACCATCTCGCCGCCGCGTTGTGCAAAGGTTTGGCCGTAGGAAATGGGCACGGCGGGGGTGGGGTCTTCGGCGAGAGAGGCGGCGACGGGTTCGGCCTTGCGCTTGCCGGAGGCGAGGAGCACGACGCATCTGGCCTGGTAGACCAGCTCAGCGCCCATCGAGATGGCGTAAAGCGGACTGTCTTCCTTGCGGGCGAAATGGCCGTCGGCGACGGCGTTGGCGACGGTGTTGTCGTCCAGTTTCACCAGCAGCATGCGGTTGTCCTCAAAGGGAATCCCGGATTCATGGAAGGCGACATGGCCGCGGCCGCCGACGCCGATGACATGGAGGTCGATGCCGCCAAACCGCTGGATTTTCCGGTCGTAGGCATCCAGGATTTCGGCGCGCACCCAGCGGAGATAGTCCGACTGGGCGTCGGGACGGATGACGATCGCCTTGCCTTTGTCGGTGCCTTGTTCGTGCCAGTCGCCAGTGTGGGATTGGAGTTCGGCGACCAGTCGTTTTTGATCGACAAGGCAGCCCCAGGGGACATTGGTTTCGATGAATTTGCGTCGCAAGAGGCCGAAGAGCTCCTGAACCATGAAGAAGGAGTAACTTTCGGGATGAAGAGCCCGGGCCTGGGCGTTGTTGCCCGGCAGCCCGACGTACTCGTCGAGGTTGAAGCTGCGGATTCTCGTGGCGTCGACCTGGCCGGAGTTGAACGCCTTGGCGAGGTGCTTGTAGACGCCGGTCGGGGAGCTGCCGGTGGCCAGGCCCAGGACGAATTCCGGGTGCCGGGCCAAGGTATTCGTGATGCGCTGCTGGATGAGCGAGGCCGCCACTTCGCTCATATGGTCATAATCGCGCGTAATGATTACTCGATGGGGCATGGGGGGATCTCCGGATTGATCTGGAAAAGTACTGGCGGGTATCATCGCGCGCGGGCGGGCGCAGATCAATTCAATATTGTCGGAACCGCCCGATCCGCCGACAACCTTGTGGGGAGCCTGAAGGGCGGCGGAATCCCTAATAGATTTCGTCCCCTTCTTCCCGCGTGTAAAACAGGTCGAGGGGGCTTCGGGAAGACGGGCGCGCGGACGGGTCGAGCAGGGAGAGCTCGGCGGCGGCGCGTTCGGCTTCGGCTCCGGTCTGCATGGCTTCCAGTTTCTGGCGGACGCCGGAGCGGTCGACCAGCTGCATGAGTTCGTCGAAAAGGAAAGGCGACCCGTAGAGGAGCTGGCACTCGCACAGGATTTTGCAGGCGACCATGTGTTCGAAGTAATCAAAGGCCAATTGCTGCCGAACCCGTTCCATGGGTTTGAGGATGTAGTCGATCTCCTCCTGGAAGTCCGGATGGGTCAGGAGAAAGTGTTTCTGGCGGTAGATGGCGTCATCGAGAGCAAGGCGCATCGGTCCGGGCATGGAATCCGAGACAACGATGATGATATCGAGGTCCGAGCCCCGGACCATCTGTCCGGAGCTTTTCTCGGGGCGGGGGACGCGGTGGGCCATGTGGTAGGTGATGTCGCCGGCGATCATGAAAGCGGTATCCTGCAGGATGCGGGGTTCGTCGGGCAGGGAAGAGAGGGCCATGCAAATGGTGTCGCGCGCCAGTTCGAGCTTTTCGTGGGAGATCCGCGAGGCTTCCTGTTCCAAGCGGTCGGCGCGGGCGCGAATGGCGTCGTGCTGGGACTCCAGTCCCACGACCGAATAGGTCAGGAATTCCCGGCGGATCGAGGGGGAAAGCCGGGCGTAGCCATCGACGGCCGAGTCCAGGCGCATATAGCGCAGACCGGAGGGGCAGAGACGCAGTCCGGGGGCGTGGCAAGATCGCCACAGGGCAAGGATATCCGTGTAGTGGCCGGCGGAAACCAGTTCGGCGCCGGTGAGAGGGCCCCGTTGAGATACGAGATCGGCTGGGAGGGGAGTCATGAAGGCAGTATGCCGGATATGAGGAGAAAGGGGAGTCGATTCTTGATCTGCCTTGAGCGGAGCGGGTGGCGGGAGTATGAAGGGGAGGGGCATGGGCGCGCGCCCGGGAGATAGAAGAGTGGAAACGTGGATCGAAGAGGAACTGCAGGAGGTCCAGCGATGCCTTCGGCCGCCGAGGCGCAGGGTGGCGGTCGGGCTGGCGGCAATTATCATCGCGGGGACGGCATTGGGGCTGCAAGTGGCTTGTTCGCCGGTGTGGTGGTGGGGTGCGGGGGGGGGCCTGTTGCTGCCCATGTTTCTGTGCATTCACCGCCGGCGGGCGGTTTGGCCTCTCATGACGGCTTTATTTCTGCTGATGGCCGCCCATGCGCGCCAGAGTGTTGTGGGAAGCGCCGGACTATCCCTGGCGTCCGCGATGGCCCGGCCCGCGGAATACGTGGAATTCGTGGCCATGGCGCTGGACGATGCCATTCGGCGTCCGGCGCGCGCCGGGCAGACCGAGGATGGGATTGTGATGGCCCGGGTGGAAGGCTTGAATCGGGATGGATCGTGGACCACGGCCGAGGACCGAATCCGCATCGTGCTTCGGGGAATTCCCGAGGGGTCGCGTTTGCCGCTCTACGGGGAAAGGTGGCGCTTTCGCGGGGTGGTCAGGGTCCAGGTGCCCCGCCAAGCGGGATTGTTTCAATTGGGACAGAACCAGGCAGTCATTGACCCCGACCGGGCGTTTTATCTAGATGCCGGGAACGGGAATCCCGTGAAGTCGTGGTGCATGGAGCGGCGACGGCGCGCCCGGAGCGTGTTGGGACGGGGGCTGGAACGTTACCCGGAAGAGCGTGGCTTGCTCCAGGCGCTGTTGCTTGGTTACCGGGAAGATTTGCCGGATGCCTTGCGCCGGGATTTCGCCTCGACGGGAACCGTGCATATCTTTGCCATTTCCGGGGCGCATGTCGGCATGGTGAGCGTGTTGTTGGCCGGCCTGTTGCGGATGGTCGGGATTCCGCTCACAATGTGGTTCCCCGTGCTGACGCCATTGTTGATGGCCTATACCCTCATCACGGGCGCCGCCACCAGTGCCATCCGGGCATGCGTCATGGCCTCGGTGCTGCTGGCGGGGCCTTTCCTGAAACGCCGGCCGGATGTGCTGTCCGCGCTGGCGGTTGCGGCCTTGGCCATTCTGATGGTGTCTCCCGGACAGTTGGGCGATCTGGGTTTTTTGCTTTCCTTTACGGCCGTGGGCAGTCTGTTGGCCATCCAGCCGATTCTGGATGCCGCGATCTGCCGCTGGTTTCGGAAAGATCAATGGGCGCTGGAAGAGGCGCAGGGAACCGGCGAGGGGTGCTGGAGAAGGGGGGCAAAATGGCTGTTGCGGAGCGGTTCGGTTTCCCTGTCGGCATGGGTTGGCACCTCGCCCATGACCGCGTATTTCTTCCATTTATTTTCGCCGGTTGCGCTCCCCATGAATTTGGTGGTGATTCCGGCCGCATTTGCCATTTTGCTGACGGGAGTCCTGAGCCTGGCGGTGGCACCTTGGAGTGGGGCGGGGTCGGAGATCTTCAACCATGCGGCGCAGGTCATGGCCCGGATGCTTTCCGGCGCGATCCAATGGGCGGCGGATGTGCCGGGCGGGCACTGGTTTGTCCGGACCCCGCCGGCCGCCGGCTTGGCGGCGTGGTACGGGATCATGGTGGTGGCTTCGATCACGGCGCGCCGCAGGCGCGGGGCCATGCTGGCGGGGCTGCTTCTGCTGGCCGCAATGGCTTTGGCCTGGGGTGTGCATGACGCGCGCCGATGCAGGGTATCGGTCTTGAATGTCGGCGAAGGAAACGCGGTGTTGGTGAAGGCGCAGCGATTCCGGATTCTGATCGATGCGGGCCCAGTGGCGAATGCCGAAGAAACCCTGAGGTTATTGAGGAGGGAAGGGGTGAATCGGCTGAACACCCTTGTGCTGTCCCATTCCGATGCCCAGCATATTGGCGCGGCCGTATGGTTGATGCAGGAGTTGCCCGTCGGGGAAATCTGGCTGCCCGCGGCCATGTGGCCCTCGCCGTTGATGCGAGCCATTGAAACGGTGTCGAAAACGGCCGGGATCCCTTTGCGGCGCGTTGCCGCCGGCGATTCGGGATCCTGGCCGGGGAACATGCATTGGGAAGTGTTCTGGCCGCCGGACAAGCTTGAAATGAAAAAAGCGGACGATGCCTCGTTGGCGATGAGAGTGGCGCGATACGGGGTGTCAATTCTGTTGGCAGGCGACTTGGGCGGGAGGCAGGAATCTTCCCTGGCTCGGCACCGGGGCGAGGCCCTGGCCTCGGCCGTGCTGGTGGCCGGGCGCCACGGCGATACCGAGGCCACTTCAGCGGAATGGCTGGATGCCGTTCGTCCCCGCGACATCGTGATCAGCGCGGGGGCGCATGCGGAGGGACGGCATCCGGATCAGGCGGTGCTGGATCGATTATCCACCATGGAAGTCCGCATGTGGAGGACGGATCTCCAAGGTTCGGAGCACATCGATGTAGATGACCATGCGGCGCAATGGCCCCGCCGCGGATATGAAATCCAAACACAGTGGTGATCAAGTAGAGTGGTGGCGGGAACCGGGGTCGAACCGGTGACCTAAGGCTTATGAGTCCTCCGCTCTGCCAACTGAGCTATCCCGCCGGAAACATTGGGGATGGAACATACGGGAAGGGGCGGAAAATGTCAACCTGCGGCGGAGCCTAGTCGATCGAATTTTCGCGGGGGGTTGGGGGAGTAGCCAACAGGATCTGGCTCCCTTCCGGGGTGACGGTTTGCCACACGATCCGTTCCGCGGCGGTTTTCGGGTAGGCATCTTCCCAGTCGTTATCGGAGAGCTGGACCGCGAGATTGTCGCCGAGATCGAAGGCCATGATTTCGGAGTCGGCGTTATCGATGTAACTCATCCAGGTGATGACGCCGCTGTGGATCTGGGGGGAAAGGTCGTCCCAGGTGTTGCTGGTCAGCTTGATGGACCGTCGTCCGTCGAAGTAATAGATTTCCAGATCGGTATCGTCGTATCCCTGCCAGACCAGGCGGCCCTCCCAGATGGCGGGGGCGGAATTATCTTCGGACCCTTCGCTGAGCTTACGGATGGCGCCTTCGCGCAGCAGAAAGATTTCGGCGTTGATGGTGGGGTGAGCGATCCAGGCGATTTCGCTGTTCCAAATGACGGGCTGAATGTCATCGAATTGGTTGTTGGTGATTTGCTCGACCTGGTCGGTGTCGAAGCGATAACGGAAGATTTCGTAGTCCGTGCCGTCCCAGCCTTGAAAAACGAGTTCGTTGCCGTGGATATTGGGGTTGAGAACGTAATAGTAGTTGGTGGTGATTTGGACGAGGTTCGTGGCACCGGATTTCCAGACCAGCATTTCATATCCATAGGGCCAACCGCGGGCCACTTGGAGGGCAATGCCGGCCTCGGACATGACCGGGGCGTTGAAGTGGCGGGTGCCAGGGGTGATTCGGTCGACCGTGCCGTTGCGTGTATAGAGGAAGATGTCGCCGGCTTTTCCGGAGCTGCGCCACATTTGGTGCTGGAAGGAGCTTTCCTGCATGCGCTGGCGGGCGGCATCCTCTTCACTGGGCGGCGGGGCGTCTTCGGCGGCGGCATCCTCTTCCGTCTCTGTTTGGGCTTCTGCCTCCAGGGCGGAGCGGGGGGCCGCTTCCGGGGGATCAAACAGGGCGGGATACTCCGACTCCATTTGCAGCATTCCCTGATCTTTTGGGGGAGTCGTCAATTCGAAGGGGTAGCCCCCGTCGGCGCTTGAATTCCATGAGGTGAACATGACGGAATCGCGGAAAACGGACGGGCGCTCGTTGCGGCCGGTTAACCGGGTATCCTTGCCCGTGACGTTCTCGGTGTTGCCCTCGTGCCAGACAAAGATGTCGGAGCGGCGGTTGCCGCGGGTTGGGGAAGTGTTTTGCATAACCTGGGGTGTGTCCAGATCGTCAATGAAGGCCTGCCAGGCGACCAA